>NZ_AP040997.1:0-122500 GCF_055387135.1 Nitrosomonas sp. TNE100
TGCTTTTACACCGCACTTAACTGTTTGTTTTTCCTCTCTAGTTTTTTTCAAGTTTCACCGGAATACTTTTCTAAATCCGGGTTAATTTCTTCTACTTGTCATGCAGAAAATAGAGACTTTCTGGTATTTCTGTCTTAAGCATTTCAAACAGGAATTGAATGGACAGCAGTTTAATACCTGGATCAAGCCGCTCAAGCTGGAAATCTGTCCGGATGTGGAAAATACCCTGGTCTTAATTGCTCCCAATCGTTTTGTATTGCAATGGATCAAGGATAATTTTGTCAACCGCATCGACGAAATGGCACAAGGTCATTTCAATGAAAAAATCCATTTCAAACTGGAGCTGAAAGATCCAGCCGAGATCAAAACAGCAACAATCAAGGCACCTGAACCGAAAAGCAAGGAAGACAAGAAACCACCTACAGATAAAGCGCATGGCACCACCGCCAGAAAAACCAATCCCAGCCGGCTCAATCCTGCTTTTACCTTTGACGCCTTTGTTACCGGGAAGGCCAATCAGCTGGCACGTGCCGGGGCCATTCAGGTAGCAGAACGACCAGGTATTGCCTATAACCCTTTGTTTATTTACGGGGGGGTAGGATTAGGCAAAACGCATCTGATGCATGCGGTCGGCAATTACGTTATGGAACTGGATGCCGGGGCCAAAATCCGCTATGTCCATGCTGAAAAATATGTATCGGATGTCGTCAGTGCTTATCAGCACAAGTCATTCGATAAATTCAAGCTTTACTATCATTCGCTTGATCTGTTGCTGGTGGATGATGTTCAGTTTTTCAGCGGTAAAAACCGGACACAGGAAGAATTTTTCTACGCCTTCAACGCATTAATCGAAGCACACAAGCAAGTAATCATAACTTCCGATTGTTATCCGAAGGAGATTTCCGGGCTGGAGGAACGTTTGGTATCAAGGTTCGGTTGGGGATTGACCGTGGCGATCGAACCCCCCGAACTCGAAATGCGCGTAGCCATTCTGCTCAAAAAAGCTTTCATCGAGAAGATCGAACTGGACGAAAGTACCGCCTTTTTCATCGCTAAATATATCCGTTCCAATGTCCGGGAACTGGAAGGCGCACTAAAACGGGTTCTGGCGTATTCACGCTTTACCGGTCATCCGATTTCCCTTGATCTGGCCAAGGAAGCGTTAAAGGATCTGCTAGCCATACAAAATCGGCAGATTTCAATCGAAAACATTCAGAAAACCGTAGCGGATTACTACAAAATAAAAGTAGCCGACATGTACTCAAAGAAACGTGTCAGGGCTATCGCCCGACCCAGACAAGTTGCAATGGCTATCGCCAAGGAACTAACTCAGTTAAGTCTGCCTGATATAGGCGAAGCTTTCGGTGGAAGAGACCATACAACTGTACTGCATGCCCATCGTAAAATCGTAGAACTACGTGCTTCTGATCCCGGAATAAACCGGGATTACAGTACATTGATACATATCCTGCGTGGATGACGTAATACGCCAATAACCCCTGCATGTTTTGTGGATAACTCGCATAAAATCCTGATTGGAAAATTTTGTTCACAATTCATCCACAGGCTATACTCAAATCATACAGGATTAATTTAACGTGTAAATATATAATATGTAAGTAATTTTGTTACTTATCCTTATTTTTTTCACTGCTTAATTATTATTATTTAGTTTTTAAATTAAATGAAACTAACAATATCCGACCGGGATTTGCTGTTCAAACCACTACAAACAGTGAGTGGTATCGTAGAACGAAGACACACGCTTCCCATACTTTTAAACGTCCTGATTTCAATCAGGGATGGCAAACTGGCACTGGTGACAACAGATCTGGAAATAGAAGTCGAGGCAACTTCCAATATTCCGGAACTGGAAAATCAGGGTTCACTGCAAATGACTGTTTCTGTCAGAAAATTACAGGACATATTGCGCGCTTTGCCATCTGGTTCCCCAGTCGAACTGATCCGGTCAGAAAACCGGTTACAAATTGTTTCTGGAAAAAGCCGTTTTAGTCTGCAACTACTTCCGGCTGAAGATTTTCCGAGAATGGCCAAGGACAATGAGCGTTGCGATGCCTCGTTCACACTGACACAACAAATACTGAAAAAGCATCTGCAGCGGGTATCACACGCCATGGCGCAGCAGGATCTGCGTTATTACCTGAACGGGACATTATTGCTGATCGAAGACAACAAGCTGATGCTGGTAGCCACTGACACGCACAGACTGGCGATAACTTCTTTCGATCTGGATGGACAGTTTGAAAAATCGGAAACAATTATCCCGCGCAAGACGGTGTTGGAACTGATCAGACAGCTGGAAGATAGTGACAAACCGGTAATTGTCGAAATTTACTCAAAAAAGATCTGCTTCCACTTTTCAGATGCTGTGTTAGTGTCGAAAGTCATTTCAGGAAAATTTATCGATTTCAGACGTGCAATTCCGCAAACCAGTGTTTTTCAGTTCGATATAAATCGTCTTGATTTCCTCCACGCACTGCAGCGCACCGCGATTATTTCCAGTAGTAATGATTTATTTCGCAACGTTCATCTGAATATCACGAACGGAAAGCTGAATATATCCGCCAAAAACAAGGAACAGGAAGAAGCACAGGAAGAAATTGAAATCGTTTATTCAAATGAAACAATTGATACCAGTTTTAATATCGTTTACCTGATGGAAGTATTGAACAACCTGGATAGCGAGCATATCAGGTGCTCTTTTGAGAACATGCAAAGCGCTATATTAATTACGTTGCCGGATGATGATCAGTTCAATCATGTCCTAATGCCAATGCGCGAGTAGTACAAACCTGCTCGCCTTATCAGATTTACCGGAATTACAAAAGAGATAACTTTAAATATGAATACAAGTCAGCCAGAGTCCACCAAAAATACCGAGAGCAGTCAACGCGATTACGACTCGAACAGCATTAAAATTCTGAAGGGACTGGATGCTGTTCGCAAGCGCCCCGGAATGTATATTGGTGATACCAGTGATGGCACCGGGCTGCATCATATGGTGTTCGAGGTTGTCGATAATGCCATCGACGAGGCCTTGGCAGGCTACTGTGATGAAATTTCCGTAATTATCCATGCTGATAACTCCATCAGTGTTCAGGACAATGGTCGCGGGATTCCTACTGATATCAAGCAGGATGATGAGCAGAAACGTTCTGCTGCTGAAATTGTCATGACGGAGCTGCATGCGGGCGGCAAGTTTGATGACAATTCCTACAAGGTATCTGGCGGGTTGCATGGTGTTGGTGTGTCCGTGGTGAATGCGCTGTCAGAATGGTTACGACTGACGATTTACCGCAAGGGAAATGTTCATCAGATAGAGTTTCGGGACGGCGTAGCGGTTGCTCCATTGGCAGTTACTGGCCAAACCGATAAACACGGAACAGAGGTGCACTTCCTCGCCAGTCAAGTGATATTTGGTAATGTAACTTATCATTACGATATCTTCGCCAGACGATTGCGCGAACTCTCCTTTCTTAATTACGGAATCAGGATCAGGCTGGTCGACCGGCGTGATAATCGGGAAGAGACTTTTGCGTTTTCCGGTGGCATCCGTAATTTCGTCGAATACATCAACCGTACCAAAACTGTGTTGCACCCGAGCATCTTTTATGCGAAAGGAATGAAAGATGATATTACTGTCGAAATTGCAATGCAGTGGAATGACAGTTATGCTGAACAAGTACTGTGTTTCACTAATAACATCCCACAGAAGGATGGTGGCACCCATCTGACCGGATTGCGTGCAGCGATGACGCGCACACTCAACAGCTATATAGAAAAAAACGAGCTGGCCAAGAAAGCAAAGGTTGATACCACGGGTGATGACATGCGAGAAGGGATGACCTGTGTGTTGTCGATCAAGCTGTTCGAACCTAAGTTTTCATCCCAAACCAAGGAAAAACTGGTTTCATCCGAAGTACGTCCGGTGGTTGAGGAAGTTGTTTCACATAAACTTTCAGAGTTTATGCTGGAAAATCCCAATGAAGCAAAGATTATCTGCAACAAGATTATTGAAGCTGCCAGAGCACGGGAAGCTGCCAGAAAAGCCCGCGAACTGACACGCAGAAAAGGCGTCCTGGATAGTATGGGTTTGCCTGGAAAACTGGCAGACTGTCAGGAAAAAGACCCGAAACTATGCGAGCTTTATCTGGTGGAGGGAGATTCTGCCGGCGGTTCTGCTAAACAGGGACGTGATCGTAAATTCCAGGCAATTATGCCGCTCAAAGGCAAAATCCTGAACGTCGAGAAATCCCGCTTTGACAAGCTAATTTCCTCCCAGGAAATCGTGTCACTTATAACTGCTTTGGGAACAGGCATCGGCAAGGATGAATACAACCCGGATAAACTGCGTTACCATCGCATTATCATCATGACTGACGCGGACGTGGATGGATCGCACATCCGGACTCTGCTGCTGACCTTTTTCTACCGGCAAATGCCTGAATTGATTGAGCGTGGTCACATTTACATTGCGCAACCACCTTTGTACAAAATCAAACATGGCAAGCAGGAACGTTATCTCAAGGATGATTATGAACTCAAGCGCCACATACTTGGTTTAGCGCTCGTGGGTGCAGAACTGCATCCCGGGATGGATAATCCACCGATTGTCGGAGAAACATTAGCAAAGATTGCAGATGAATACCTGGTAGCTGAGGCAGTGATTGAACGAATGAGCCAGTTGATTGATCGGGCTGTGATGTATGCGCTACTTAAGCAACCTAATATCGATCTAAGTTCAGAAGCCAGTGCACAAGACAGCGCCGTCAGATTGGCATCGTTGCTGGATGATGTTGAAATTACTGCGGAATACGATGAAGATTCTGAGAATTACCAGCTCAGGATTAATCGTAAACAGCACGGCAATCTTCGAACTAGTTATCTGGATACTGATTTTCTGAAAAGTGGTGATTTCGCCAAGATCAGGCAAACTGCACAAATATTGCATGGTCTGATCGGTGAAGGTGCGAAGGTTAAGCGGGGTGAACAGGAAGTACCCATTCTGGAATTTAAGGAAGCTCTGGAATGGTTGCTGGCGGAGGCCAAGAAGGGTGTTACTATCCAGCGTTACAAGGGGCTGGGAGAAATGAATCCGGAGCAGTTATGGGAAACGACGATGGATCCGAGTAATCGCCTCCTGTTACGTGTACAGATTGAGGATAGTATCCTGACCGATGAAATCTTCACTACCTTGATGGGCGATGTGGTCGAGCCTCGCCGGGCATTCATTGAAAGTAATGCTCTTCGCGCAAGGAATATTGACATTTAGGTGAATTTTGAGGATTTTTTATGTCGACAGAATTTAATAAATCAATGAATCAGGCACAAACGAATATTAACCTGCTTCAACTGCATGATTCACCTGTCGTGCGCTGGCTATACTTGAGTATCGGTGTAACTGCCCTGTTTATAGGTATATTAGGCATATTTTTACCCATACTGCCAACAACACCATTTGTTTTACTGGCGGCAGGCTGTTTTGCGCGCAGCTCCGAGCGTTTTCATGGCTATCTGCTCAGTCATCGTATCGCCGGACCGATTATTTACGAATGGTGCGAATATCGCAGTGTGACGCGCCAGGTCAAGCGTTGGGCATATCTGGTGATGTCGTTATCCTTTGGCAGCTCGATTTTGATCGTTTCTTCCTGGGGATTAAAAAGTATGTTGGTTTTACTGGCTGTAATCCTGTTTACGTTTATCTGGCGCTTGCCTGTACGGGATGAGAACAAGTAATACACCTATTTCACGTTTTTGATGATGTGTAGTTCTATAAGCAGTTTGTTTATTGATGGAAAAAGTTCGCTTGTCCAAGCTGATGTCCGCGCAGGGAATGTGCTCGCGCAGGGAAGCAGATGTTTATATCGAACAAGGTTGGGTCTATGTGGATGGACAGCCGGCTCGTGAACTGGGGACAAAGATTTATCCCTGGCAGGAAATCACACTTGATCGAACAGCCCAGATCAAACAGAATCAGCAAGTAACGATTTTGTTGAACAAACCGGTTGGTTATGTATCCGGTCAGCCTGAGCTTGGCTATAAACCAGCGGCCAGTCTGATTTGTCACGATTCTCGTTTTCATCGAGATCGTTCTTCTCTGAAATTTACTTCGCAACACCTTAAAAATCTTGCCCCGGCTGGTCGGCTTGATATTGATTCACAGGGATTGCTGGTATTCACTCAGGATGGCCGTGTTGCCAAACAGTTGATCGGAGAATATTCGCGAATTGAAAAGGAATATCTGGTACGGGTAATCGGCAATCTGACGCGCAAAGGGCTGGCATTACTCAATCATGGTTTGCAGCTCGACGGCCAAGTATTAAAACCCGCCAAGGTGAGTCTCTTAAATCAAGATCAGCTTCGTTTTATCCTGCAGGAAGGTAAAAAGCGGCAAATCCGGCGGATGTGTGAGTTGGTTGGTTTAAACGTGTCCGGATTAAAACGTGTCCGGATTGGCCAGATCAGATTGGCTGACCTGCCAGAAGGAAAATGGCGCTATCTTGGCAAGAACGAATTGTTTTGAATGTCCTGGATCCCGAGTTAGTTTCAATCAAAACAATTATTATCAAAGCCATAATTCTTGACAAATTTGAAGGGGTCTCTATAATCACCCGTCTGTCGAGAGGCAAATCCAAGTTTATTAGTCCGTTGTAGTTTGCGGGAATAGCTCAGTTGGTAGAGCACGACCTTGCCAAGGTCGGGGTCGCGAGTTCGAGTCTCGTTTCCCGCTCCATTTTATTGTTTTATGCTGTGTTCTGCATATTCCGGCGTTTCTTGGTCCACGTCAAATTTCCATGCTTGGCGTCGTAAAGTAAGCGACGCTTATCAAACGGTTCATGGCGGGGTGGCAGAGTGGTTATGCAGCGGCCTGCAAAGCCGTCTACGCCGGTTCGATTCCGACCCCCGCCTCCATACATATCAGAAGTGCTTCGTAATTGCCCGGGTGGTGAAATTGGTAGACACAAGGGACTTAAAATCCCTCGGACATAAACGTCCATGCCGGTTCGATTCCGGCCCCGGGCACCAGGAAGTCACAGCGTACTTACTGAGTATTCTGGTATGCGCTGGATTATCAGCACGATCGGTAGTAAAACGTTCTGTAAAAACAGCATGCCCGTCACAATTGTCGAAATAATGGAATAACCCGCAATTTTGCTGTGTGGTAGTGGAATTCACCCGGATTCTGATAAAATTACAGATTCGTTATAGGAAGTGCCGTTCGAGGACAAAATACCATCATGACTTATGTAGTGACTGAAAGTTGTATCAAATGTAAATATACCGATTGTGTTGACGTGTGCCCTGTGGATTGCTTTCGTGAGGGCCCCAATTTTCTGGTAATCGATCCGGATGAATGTATCGATTGTACGCTGTGTGTGGCGGAATGCCCGGTGGAAGCAATTTATGCAGAAGATGACGTTGCTGAAGATCAGCGACGGTTCATCGCACTCAATGCGGAGTTATCCAAAATCTGGGAACCGATTATCGAGAAGAAAGATGCACTGCCGGATGCAGATGAATGGGCGTCTGTCACAGACAAACTGGATCATCTGGAACGCTGATAAAGGTTGCAATCGCAAAGCCGTTAATCATCATCACAATCACATATAACAAAACGGTCAAGGAGACGTGAATGATGAAAACTTCGATTATATGGATTTTTTTTCTGATGCTGCTTTGTGTACTTCCGCAGACTGTCATGGCAGAGCATGGTTCAGCACAAAGCTATCCGGCCGCAGCAAGTGAAAAACTGGTTAACGGTATTGCTAACGCAGCAACCGGTTTTGTTGAACTTCCCAAAAACGTGATTCTTGCCACTCAGCGGGACGGTGCTGCATACGGGGTGACTATCGGTTTTTTGACCGGTATCCTGCATACCATTGGACGCACTGTATTTGGCGCACTGGATGCAGCAACCTTTCTTATTCCCACTCGACCGACTGTTCGCCCGCCTTATATCTGGCAAGATTTTGATAAAGAAACTACCTACGGGTAATTTTTATTGCCTGCCTGCTTCAGTTTTTCAATTCCGTCATCAATTTCCTGATTTTCTTTATCCGCTCTCCGATATCCGGGATTTGCGCCCGGATGATCAAGCGATCAGGCCCGGACATACTGTATTCCTTACCACTTTGGATAAGCTGAATGATTTTTATAGCTTCGATCGGTGGATCAGTTACAAACTGTAACTGAATACTATCTTGGCTTGCGTCAATACGCGTAATACCCATTTTTTTGGCTTCAATGCGTAGTCGGTGACTGTCCAGTAATGCACGGGCTGGATCAGGTAACAGGCCAAAGCGATCAATCAACTCCTGGTGAATCTCATCCAGCTCCGCCTCATCGCTGCAACCCGCCATGCGCTTGTACAGAACGAGCCGTTCATGAATATTGTTACAGTAATTTTCTGGCAGTAGTGCAGGAACATGCAGCCTAACCTCCGTTGAAATACCGAGAGGTTGCTGCATATCCGGCTCATGACCTGCTTTCAATGATTTAATCGCCGCATCCAGTAACGAATTGTAAAGGCTAAATCCGACCTCTTGCATCTCGCCACTTTGTGAATCCCCCAACACTGCACCTGCACCACGAATCTCCAGGTCATGCATGGCCAGATAAAAACCGGATCCAAGCTCTTCCATTGCCTGAATGGCTTCCAGTCGTCTGATTGCCTGTATTGTCAGTGCTGCTTTTTCCGGTGTCAGCAAATAGGCATACGCTTGATGGTGCGAACGGCCCACCCTGCCGCGCAACTGATGTAACTGTGCCAGGCCGAACTTATCAGCGCGATGGATAATAATCGTATTGGCGGTGGGAACATCAATTCCTGTTTCAATGATGGTCGTACACAGCAGCATATTGAAACGCTGCTGATAAAAATCACGCATAACATGTTCCAACTCGCTTTCCCGCATTTGCCCATGTGCAATGTTTATTTTTGCTTCTGGCAGCAGTTTGATCAGCTTGGTATACATGTTCTGAATGGTGCTGACCTCATTGTAGAGAAAATAGATTTGTCCACCACGTTTCAGTTCGCGCAGGCAGGCTTCGCGAATGATTCCCTCTGTGTAAGGGTGTACGAATGTCCGGATTGCCAATCTTCTCTGGGGAGCAGTAGCGATAACTGAAAAATCCCTGAGACCTTCAAGCGACATTGCCAGTGTGCGTGGAATTGGCGTTGCAGTCAGTGTTAGTACATCTACTTCAGCACGTAATTTCTTGAGTTGTTCCTTCTGGCGCACACCGAAACGATGTTCTTCATCGATGATAACCAGCCCCAGGTTTTTGAATTTGACCTTGTCCTGAATCAGCTTATGTGTTCCGATAATAATATCGGTTGTTCCTTGCGCCAAGCTTTGCAGCGCTTCGGATTGTTCTTTGGTCGAACGGAAACGTGAAAGCTCAGCAATTTTTACCGGCCATTGGTCGGCAATCAGCCCGAAGCGATCAGAGAAACTCTGATAATGCTGCTCTGCCAGCAGCGTGGTTGGCACCAAAATCGCAACCTGCTTGCCATCTGCGATCGCAATGAAAGCAGCGCGCAAGGCGACTTCAGTCTTGCCGAAGCCAACATCTCCACAAATCAGTCGATCCATTGGCTTTCCGGAAACCATATCCTGAATGACCGCATGAATGGCGGCAGCCTGATCTGGTGTTTCCTCAAAACCAAAGCCGTCTGCGAAGACATTGTAATCATGTTGATTAAGGCGAAATGTATGGCCTTTGCGGGCGGCACGCTGTGCATACAGATTCAGCAGCTCAGCAGCGGTATCGCGTACCTGTTGCATCGCCTTGCGCTTGGCTTTTTCCCATTGGCCACTTCCCAGCTTGTGCAAAGGAGCCTCCTCCGGCGCAGCACCGCTGTAGCGGCTGATAAGATGAAGCTGTGTGACCGGTACATACAGCTTGTCTCCTCCCTGATATTCCAGCGCGAGGAATTCGTCAGATTGGTCTGAATTATTCTCGCCAGCATCCATACTTACCAAGCCGAGATAACGGCCGATACCATGTTGTTCGTGCACCACTGGATTGCCGGGTTTGATTTCAGACAGATCACGCAAAATGGAATCAGCAGAAGTGGTTTTGCGTGCATCGCGCGCGCGCTGTCCGCGTACATGGGTAGCATACAGCTCGGTTTCAGTGATCAGTGCCAGTTTTTCTGCAGCCAGAATAAAACCATTGTGCAAGGCCGCCACACCGAGCATGCAGAGCGTGTGATCCGATTGAAAAGCAGCATAGTCTTCGCAGAGTTTTAATTGCAGGCCATATTCACGCAAGTATTCGGCCATCAGCTCGCGCCGCCCCAGGCTTTCTGCCAGCAGTAAAATCCGGCCCCCGTCCTGCGTAAATGTGCTGATAAAAGTGGTTAACTGCTCGATTGGGTCGGCAGCACGACGATCTACCCGCACAGATGGAAGAGGAAGAGAAAACGGCTCACTAATTGTTTGCTGATCACCGCCCTGTATTTCTATCCGACTATATGCTTTGAGGTAGCCGTAAAACTGATCTTCCAGCAAAAACAGATCAGCGGGGGGAAGTAAGGGGCGATCAATATCACTGCGCATCAGCTGAAAGCGTGATCGGGTATCCTGCCAGAAATTTTCAATGGTGGATGCAATTTCACCGTGCAGGCATAGCGTGGAATGCTGTGGTAAATAATCAAATAATGTAGCAGTCTGTTCAAAAAAAAGTGGCAGGTAATATTCAATTCCGGCAGGAATATTTCCCTTGCTGATTTCCTGATACAGCCAGCTGCGTGTTGGATCTCCCTCAAATTTTTCCCGGAAGCCGGTACGGAAACGACTGCGCCCGGTATCGTCGAGGGGAAATTCTCGTGCCGGTAACAGCCGGATTTCATTGACTGGATAAATACTGCGCTGGGTATCCGCATCGAATGTACGTATGGATTCAATTTCATCATCGAACAGATCAATACGATAAGGAAGCGGGCTCCCCATGGGAAACAGGTCGATCAACCCTCCGCGAATACTGTATTCTCCCGGCGAAATTACTTGTGAAACATGGGAATAGCCAGCCAACGACATCTGGCTGCGAAATGACTGCAAATCCAATGTACTTTTTTGTTTGATGAAGAACGAATACGCTGCCAGAAACTCTCGTGGCGGCATTCTGTATAACGCAGTTGTAACCGGTACGATCAATACGTCGCAGGCATTGTTTACAATCTGGTGAAAAGTAGCCAGGCGTTCTGAAATCAGATCATGGTGTGGGGAAAAAACATCGTAAGGTAAAGTTTCCCAGTCCGGCAATAAACTCACACGCAAATCGGGTGCAAAAAAAGGGATTTCCTCAAGTAATCTTCGTGCATCCTGTGCATTGGCGGTGATAACAGCCAACAGCTGGTTGTCCTGATTCTGCTGGTTTGCCAGTTGTGCCAGGGCACAGGCATCACTGGACCCTACAAAACCAGTGTAACGTTGTAGATGTCCTGGACGAATTTTGATTGGTTTGGATGACATGGTTTTACAAACGGAGTTTGGATTGTTCAGAAATATGCCAGATGTGAAGCCAGGAAAAATGCACCAACCAGACCGATAATGGTAGCTATTGTTCCCAGGAAACATCGTTTGGCCAGTACAATGTTTCCGGTAAAAAATATTAGTCCCAGCTTGAAAATGAGATTGGCAATTACTCCGAGCGTAATTGCGATCACAACTTCGATGATTTCCAGTTGACCCATCTCGTACAAACGTAAGCTGCTCAGTGTGATCGCATCCACATTGGTTAGCCCAGAAATAATGGCCACAGCGTATAATCCGCTATTGCCGGCGATCTCTGATAACCAGCCGGAAAGAAACAATACTGCCGCGTAAAGCAGGCCAAATCTTACGGCGATCGAGATTTCTGTCGGATTTTTGGTATCCGGCATTGGAACAGCTTGCTGCTGGCTAAATTCACGCCACCTGAATACTGAAGCGATTAATCCCAAAAAAAGACCGCCACCCAGAATGGGCGTAAGGTAGGGAAAAATAGTTGGAGAAATGATCTCGGTAATCAATGCAAGCCTGACCAGTACAACCAAATTGGCCAGTAAAATTACAATAACTGCCGTATTGATCAGATCAGGCTTATCTCCGTTATGGCGCGTAAACACCATCGTGGTAGCCGTACTGGAAACCAGTCCTCCCAGCACACCCAGCAGAACAGCACCATGACGCTGACCGACGAAACGTAATGCAATATAGCCAGCCAGGCTAATGCCAGAGATCAGTACGATCATCAGCCATATCTGATAAGGATTGAATGCGTTGAAGGGACCATAATCCTTATCAGGCAAAATGGGCAGGATAATGAAGCTGAGTACCGCGAATTGCAGTATCGAAATCAGATCCTTTCGGCTCAGGTTTTGTGAAATTCCCTGAAGCTCGGTTTTAAAATAAAGCAGTATAGTTGTGATAATGGCAAGCATAACTGCCAATATTGATTCTTCATACCATACCAAAGCTCCCAATCCGTAGCAGATCAGTATCGCAGCAATTGTGGTGGTACCTGGATCCTTCTGTTTTTCCCGTTTATCCCGGTAGGATGAAATCATCATGATTCCGGTTAGCAACAATCCGCTGATTAGCAGCCAGGGTGTTTGCACCTTATCCGATAGCACGGCGGCCAGCGTGCCGAACATGGCCACCAGGGCAAAAGTGCGTAACCCCGCTTTGGCTGCTGGATGCCGTTCACGCTCCAGACCGATGAGCAAGCCAATCGCCATACTGGTGGCAAATTCAACCAGATAAACCCGCTCATGTTCAGGAAAAAATAGTTCATCCATATTGTGCGCAACCAGATCCAAACCAGTGTTCAAGTAGTAACTGCATACGAGTGCTTCCGTTATATTCGTTCAGCTGCACCCGGTAGACAGCGTCAATCTCGGCTGGCAAACGTTCAGTATGAAAAAACAGAATGCCATCATATATCCGGCTGGCGCCAGCTTTGCGCAGCTTCAGTTTCAAATGTTTTTCTCCTACAATTCGTTGATTTTCAACCCGGAAGCGGCCGTTGAAACTGGGTTCAGGAAAACCTTGTCCCCAGACTTGATTGGTCAGATATTGTGCCAGTTCCAGAGTCAGATCTCTTTCTTCCAGTTCACCATCGGTTTCAATTACTTGTATCAAATCGACAGGCGTCAGCAGTGACTGCGCAACTTGCTCGAATACTGCGCGAAATTGTTCAAAATGCTGTGCATGTACTGTCAGACCGGCAGCCATAGCATGGCCACCAAATTTGACGATTAATCCTGGGTGACGTTTTGTAACCAGATCCAGTGCATCGCGCAAATGCAAGCCCGGAATTGATCTGCCGGAACCTTTGATTTCCCCATTATTTCCCTGTGCAAACACGATAACCGGTCGATGCAATCTGTCTTTGATGCGCGATGCAATCAGGCCGATAACACCCTGATGCCAATCTGAATCGTACAAACACAGGCTGTAAACAGGGTGCACCCTGTTATTGGCTGGCGCATCGAACTGATCAAGCATATTTATCACCCCTTCCAGCTTGCTCATCGCTTCATCCTGCATGCCTGCCTCGATTTCACGACGCTGGCGGTTCAGTTCATCCAGCTCGCTGGCCAGATGCAGGGCACGGGATTCATCTTCGGCCAGTAAACATTCGATTCCTAGTGACATATCATCCAGCCGTCCGGCAGCATTTAATCTGGGGGCAAGAATAAATCCCAGCTCATAAGTGGTGACGCGACTGAAATCACGCCCAGCTACCTTGAACAACGCATGAATACCAGCACAGCAATGGCCGCTGCGGATTCGCTGCAATCCTTGCTGTACCAGGATGCGGTTGGTTCCTTCCAGCCTGACCACATCGGCAACGGTGCCCAATGCCACCAGATCAAGCAGGTTGGCCAGATTGGGTTCTTTACCTGTCGCAATGAAGGATCCTCGTTCACGCAGTTCTGCTCGTAACGCCAGCATTACGTAAAAAATTACGCCAACTCCGGCAATATGTTTATCAGGAAAATCACATCCTGGCTGGTTGGGATTAACGATAACCGCTGCCTCTGGCAGTTGATCTCCAGGCAGATGATGATCAGTGATAAATACCTGCATGCCCAGCCGGTTTGCTTCCGCAACGCCCTCCACGCTGGCAATGCCGTTATCCACAGTAATCAGGATTGCGGGAGGAGGATTGCAATTTGCTGCCAGCTGCACGATTTCCGGTGTCAGCCCATAGCCGTATTCAAAACGATTGGGTACAAGATAATCCACCACAGCACCAAACTGGCTTAATGCGCGCAAGGCGACTGCACAAGCAGTTGCGCCGTCTGTATCGTAGTCGGCAATGACAAGTAAACGCTTTTTTGCTGCAATCGCATCGGCTAGTAAAACTGCAATTTGCCTGATATTTTTTAGTTGCTGAAATGATGCCATGTGGGAAAATGTTGTATCGAGCTGATTCGGTTTTTCTATGCCACGTGCAGCAAAAATACGTGCAAGTACCGATGGCAGGCCGTGTGCAGTGAGGGTTTCGTATGCGTGAGAGGGAAACTTGCGGATAATAATATTAGTCATGACCAATATGTTATCACCGGGTTGCAATAAGCCGGTTTGAAGAAACAGTTTGCAAGCTGGAGGAGGTGGGTTTTGCTATATCAAGAAATCAGTATCAATCCCGGGAAAAGGAAGTAAAAGGGACAGGAGTATTTCGATTGCGGATGAATTACCGCCGAAAATACTCCTGTCAGATGGGTGGGTATCAGAACTTACTTCGGTGCAACCACACCTGATTCGCCGGTTGCTTTGGCTGCACGCAGTACCGGATAAAACTGTGTGTAAACCATATCTGTCTTGGCATTTTCCTTGTGACATGCAGCACACTCAGCCGTAGGCAAGTTTTTCGCTGCGGTAACCAGCGGTGTACCAGGCACATAGAAAATGTAGAAAGCCCAGTTTCCTGGTTCATCTGGGAAGCGTTTTGAATCCTTGACGGATGCTTCCAGGCCGATATAGTCGCCCATGAAATAGCCATTACCGCTGCCCGGGCCTTTGCGGCCGCCAACGCTGATCAGCTCTTTTACGGTCATGGCGCCATCCCGGAATTCCCCTGTTTTTTTCCAGTGGGCATAGCTTTCAGGATCAATGTAAACGGTTCTGATTTCGGTAAAGGGTGCTTTTCCGTCATTCAGTTCGTCGGGTGTCACCTGAGTACCGACCATTACCCATTCACGATAATTTTTTGGTAACAGCAGCTCTCCCTTATCATTAAATTCGGCCATACTTGCTGCCAACGTACCGCTGACCATCACGGCAGAAAAAACCAGACCACTCAAGCTACTCACCAGTTGTTTTTTAAAGTTCATGAAGATCTCCTTTTAGTTGATGTTGATAACATAATTATTTCATCCCGATCGGGAAGATGCTTATCCGGTCGGCAGGTGCGGCGCAGTTTACGCCAGATTTGTTGTGAACAGGTTTGCCAGCGCAACACCAGGGTCCGGTGCGCGCATGAAGGTTTCCCCGATCAGAAAAGTGTGGATGCAATGAGATAGCATCATTTCTACATCAGCTGGTGTACGAATGCCACTTTCGGTAACGATAATTCGTCCGGACGGGATATGTTTGACCAGCTGCAAGGTCGTATCCAGTGTGGTTTCAAACGTTTTCAGATTACGGTTGTTGATTCCGATCAATGGTGTGGACAATTGTAATGCGAGATCAAGCTCATCTGCGTTATGCACTTCCACCAGTACGGCCATGCCCAGTTCCTGTGCAATGGTTTCCAGTTTGTGCATCCGTTCGAGTGCACTGTCACCTTGATTGATAGCGGAATCATGTTGAAAAATGGGTGAAAAAAAGGCTGCAACGATCAGCAGAATACAATCGGCACCCATGGCACGCGCTTCGTAGACCTGATATTCGTCTAACATAAAATCCTTGCGCAGCACCGGTAAATCACAAGCAGCGCGTGCCTGCCGTAAAAAATCAGCATTGCCCATGAAGAACTGCTCATCCGTCAGCACGGATAGACAGGCCGCCCCGTTTCTGGCGTAACTGGCTGCAATGTCTGTCGGGATAAAATCTTCCAGGATCGGATTCCGCCCGGATAAATTTCCCACATGTCCTGATCCAGAAACATTTTGTGACTCTGTTTGTCCGCGCAATAAGCCCTTGCTTGGGCTGGCCCGTTTGATCTCTGCAATGACAGCAGCGTGGTTTTGATTAATCCGGCTGCGTATGGCCTGGAGAAAATCACGTGGAGCGGGTACTGCCCGTGCTTCGTCATGAATTTTATCCAGTGATTTTTGTGTTTGGGTAGCTGAAATCTCCTGCTTTTTTACGGCGAGGATGCGATCAAGAATATCTGACATGCAAAACTAATTAATGGGTTAACTGATTGGAGAATTTGATTAATGCCAGCATTTTTTCTTTGGCAGCACCACTGGCCAGCTTGTCACGGGCAATTTCCACCCCTTCGGCCCAGGAATCAGCTTTTCCAGCGACATAAATTGCTGCGCCTGCATTGAGTAGAACAATATCTCTGGCAGGTCCGGGATGATTATCCAGCACAGACAGAAGCATTACTCGTGCATCATCCGTACTATTTACCTGCAGAGATTCTATTGCGGTACGTTCCAATCCGAAATCTTCCGGCTGCACCGTATATTCCCGGATTTCTCCCTCCTTGAGTTCAGCAATTTTGGTTGGGCCGGAAATGGTAATTTCATCCAGCCCATCGCTGCCATGGACGATCATTGCGTGCTGGCTTCCCAGCCGGAGCAAGGCCTGTGCCAATATCCCGGTCAGATCTTCATTGAATACACCCAACAACTGGTTTTTAGCACCTGCAGGATTGGTTAACGGCCCCAGGATGTTGAATAACGTGCGCACACCCAGCTCTCGACGAACGGGAGCCGCATGTTTCATGGCATGATGAAAATTAGGAGCAAACATAAAACCAATGCCAACTTCGGTAATGGATTGGGCAATTTGGTCAGGCGTTTGATTAAGATGGATGCCGATTGCTTCTAGTACATCTGCACTGCCCGCTTTGCTCGAAACAGAACGTCCGCCGTGTTTGGCTACCTGTGCATCTGCAGCAGCAGCCACAAAGGCGGAAGCTGTTGAAATATTGAAGGTATTGCATCCATCCCCACCGGTACCGCAGGTATCGACCAGATTGACTGAATCGGCCACTTCAATGTGCAAAGCCAGTTCACGCATGACTTGAGCCGCTGCAGTAATTTCACCGATGCTCTCACGTTTCATGCGTAAACCCGTCATCAGGGCAGCAGTCATTGCCGGTGAAACGTTTCCTGACATGATTGCGCGCATCAGCTCAACCATTTCCTCATAAGGAGTTTCGCGCTGCTCCAGGATTCGAGCGAGAATAGCTTGTGGTTTCACGCTTCGCACAGTTTTGATGAATGGTCTTGAATATGATGTTCGCGCAGAAAATTTTTGAGCAGCTGATGACCATGTTCACTTAAAACCGATTCTGGATGAAATTGCACACCTTCGACTGGCAACGTACGGTGTCGCACGCCCATAATTTCGCCTTCTTCAGTCCAAGCGGAGATAGCAAGACAGTCAGGTATACTTGATGGTTCGATAATTAGTGAATGATAGCGGGTTGCCATGAACGGACTGGCAATTCCCTGGAAAACGCCCCGACCATCATGAAAAACCGGCGATGTTTTACCATGCATGACTTTTTCGGCACGTACAATCCGCCCACCGAAAGCCTGGCCGATACTTTGATGACCAAGACACACTCCCAATATGGGAATTTTTCCACTAAACCGGGTGATCAATTCCATAGAAACACCCGCTTCATCCGGTGTGCATGGGCCTGGTGAAATAACGATGCCGGCTGGATTCAACTGCTGAACTGCATCTAGCGAAATTTCATCGTTTCGAACAACCGTAATTTCCTCACCGAGTTCACCCAGATATTGCACTAGGTTGTAGGTAAAGGAATCGTAATTATCAATCATCAGCAACATGGCGAGTACAATGGTTATTTAATATCCGGGGAAAAATTGCTGTGCAGAGAATCAATGCGTGAAAATGGCCATAATCTTTCTACTCAGGTATTTTCGCCCAGGTCGCACGAAAGGTAAACCTGATATATGAAAATTTCTACAGATGTTTCATCTTCTGAGCGAATACACCGGGAAAACAGATCCAGATATAAACCGAAATCATTTCTGGCTCTAATCCTGCTTGGATTTTCAATTGTCGGCTTGCCTCTGATCAGTGCGCTGATATACAGTGCCATACGTATTGATCAGCTATCCGAACAAAGCCGATACAATGTTTATCAAGCCACCCAGATTACCAATGGTACCGGGGTTATTATTGGTGAAATCATGGCGATGGAGCGTAGTGTGCAACATGCGCTGGTGCTGGATGATGCAACTCTGCTAGAAGGCTATTTTATTGCGCACACCAAGTTTGAAAACATTACCAATCACCTCTCCATTATTTCCACGTATCCGGAACAACAGCTTCCACTGGAAAAGCTGCGGCTACTGGAAACTGGAATTTTTCGGGAAATACTGGATCTGAAAGAACACCCGCAGGATTTACAGTATCTGCTTGAACGTTTCGCTTCTTTGCTCGACCTTGCCCAGGAATTTTCAACCAACAGTTTTCGTATGATCGGGCAAAGTGTCGGTAATGTAAGTGAGATTGCCACACAAACCCGCTCACTGGTTGAATGGGAGTTACTGATTCTGGTTCCACTGGTTATTTTTCTGGCACTGGTTTTTTCCGTATTTATTGCTCGTCCCGTCCGCCAGATTGATGAAGCAATTGCTCAAATGGGGCGTGGTAATCTTTCCCGACCAATCCGTGTCAACGGGCCGCAAAACCTCACCTACATTGGGGAACGTTTGGACTGGCTGCGACAGCGCCTGCTCAAGCTGGAGAACCAGAAAATACAGTTCTTTCGCCATATTTCCCATGAGCTGAAAACACCCCTGACAGCAATTCGGGAAGGCGCTGATCTTTTGGCTGAGGGGGTGACGGGCAATCTCAACCGGAAACAACAGCTCATTGCCGGGATTCTTCATACCAGCAGCATACAATTGCAAAAACGTATAGAAGATTTGCTCAATTTCAGCGCGCTCCAGGCGGAGATCATTACGCTTGCCAAACAGAATGTTAATTTGGAAAAAATGATAAATTCAGTTATTCAAGCGCAAAATCTTTCCATCTTGAGCAAAAGCCTTACAATTAACCTGAATTGCCCGGAGTTATTTCTGGAGTGTGACAAACAGAAGCTGGACATCATGCTTGATAACCTACTTTCCAATGCCGTCAAATTTTCTTCGGCATATGGTCACATTGAAATTACTGCTTTGTGTGATGAAAACAAGGTGCAGATCGACATTATGGATTTCGGCCCAGGTGTTGATAATGCTGATGGAGATCGGATATTTGAGCCGTTCTACCAGGGGCGCAATACGCCTGAAAATCATGCCAAGGGCACGGGCCTCGGCCTGGCGATTGCGAAGGAATATGCCGTCGCACATGGAGGAAATATCGAACTTGTTCGGGATACCGGAAAATGTGGCGCACATTTTCGATTAACACTGCCCACCAACAGTTCTGAATCCACATCATGAAAACAATTTGTAAATTATTGGCAGGGCTGATTTTAATCACGACCCTTCCCGGGTGTATGCGTACACTAGTTCAGCCGGTACATCAGCCATCCGAACATATGGAAACCCGGATTATCCAGGAACCGGATGATCTGGGTGAGCTAATGCGTTACTACAGCGCACTACAAGATAAATCCAAATCAGAGCTCATCGAAGAGTATCAGTACGCCAACAGTCATTATCGCGACAGCATCGATGCACACCAGCGACTTAAATTATTGATACTGTTGTTGTTGCCCGATACCGGTTTTCAAAGTACGCGAGCTGCACTGGATCTAATGGAAAATCCTCCGGAGCAGATCGAGTCGACTCCCGCTACGACCGCCTTTCAAAACTTGCTGATATTATTACTTAAGCAGCAGCGAGCAGCGAATTTCAAAATACGAAGTTTATCTGTAAAGTTACGGACAACAGAGGCAGAAGTAAAAACACTGCAAGATAAGATCAACGCAATTAAAAATATTGAAAAACACTTCATGCGCAAAAGTGCATTCTGATTAATTAGCTGGCTAAATGATGCAAAGTAAAAAAATTCTTCTGGTGGATGATGATCCGGATTTACTTGAGCTGCTTTCCATTCGCCTGACAGCAGCCGGATATGAAACGGTTCCCGCCGAAAGTGCCGAAGCGGCCATCAATTATCTCGACATATCACGACCGCATCTCGTCATTAGTGACATACAGATGAGCGGCATGGATGGTATGGCATTGTTCGAGCATATCCATCGTCATATTCCAACGCTTCCGGTCATTATCCTGACCGCGTTCGGTACCATTCCGGATGCTGTCGCAGCGACGCAGCGCGGGATTTTTGGTTATCTCACAAAACCATATAATCCTAAAATTCTGCTGAGCCAGGTCGAGCGTGCAATTGATCTGGCGCCTGCTGTAGATACAATCTCCAGCAAAGTGCCTGCCCCGACATGGCGGAAAGCGATCATTACTCGCAGTGCGCTCATGGAAGATCTGCTTGCCAAAGTGGATCGCGTCGCGCAAGGCAATGCCAGTGTGCTGCTGTCTGGTGAAAGCGGTGTCGGCAAGGAATTATTTGCTCGTGCCATTCATCAAGCATCCAAACGCTGTGAGCAGCCGTTCATCACCATTAATTGTGCGGCCATTCCTGAACAACTCCTGGAGTCTGAGCTGTTCGGTCATGCCAAAGGTGCATTTACCGGGGCAGTCCGGGAGCATAAAGGGCTGTTCCAGCTGGCAGAAGGAGGTAGTTTGTTTCTGGACGAGATTGGTGATATGCCTTTGCTGTTGCAGGCAAAATTGCTACACGCACTGCAGGAGAGGGTTATCCGGCCGGTTGGAACAGCTCAGAGCATCCCGATTGATGTACGTATCATTTCTGCTACGCATAAAGATCTGAAATCGGAGATCCAGGCAGGAAATTTCCGTGAAGACCTGTATTACCGGCTTTTTGTGGTGGGTTTGACAATTCCTTCACTTGCCCAGCGTGGTGAAGACATTCCTCTGCTGGCCAATCATTTTCTGCGTGTATTTGCCGAGAAGCACCAAAAGGATATCAATGGCTTTTCTCCGGAAGCAATCAGTTTTCTGCTGGCATCTTCCTGGCCAGGCAATATCCGCCAGCTGATGAATGTTATCGAACAAAGTATCGTCATGAGTGCGGTTCCTCTCATCTCCAGCGAACTGATCCGCGATGCCATGCACAAGGATGAAGAGCAGATGATCTCGTTTGAGGAAGCCCGCAAGCAGTTTGAAAGAGATTATCTCGTCAAGGTGCTGAAAATAACTGCCGGAAATGTAACCCAGGCGGCCAGGCTGGCCAAGCGCAACCGCACCGAATTTTACAAACTGCTGCAACGACACCAGTTGGATTTCACACTCTATAAGTCCTTGCAGGAAAAGGTCTGATTTCCCGTTTATTTCACTAAAGGCGGGAATTTCGCAATGATTTCAATGATGACACCTTCCCGCAACACTTTCAGGGGCAACCAGGTACCCGGTGTCTGACGTTTAACCGCAGCAATCACATCACTGCTTTCCTGAAGGGTATTGCCAGCCATTTCAAGAATTACGTCTCCGGCCTGTAATCCGGCAGATTCGGCGATACTCCGTTTTTCGACTTGTAGCACGAGAGCCCCCCCGGTTTTCTTGCTGAACTCAAAGCCGATGCCCAAACGCTGCTGTAATGGAGCGGCGGATACCGATGTAAACGGCATCAGGCCAAATACTGCATCAGCATAACCTTCAACCAGTGGCTTGCAGGATCGGTTGGTATCCCATGGCAACAATGCAGCAATTTTTTTCACACCGAGATCTTCTAGCTGGTGAGGTACACCAAAGCCTTTCAGGATATGACCGGAGCCCATAATGCCCACCACCAGCGGATTTTTGTTCTTGTCATAACTGCTGAGCGTCATATGGATTTCCTGTGCCATCGCGCGATCCCATAACTGCTGACTGACAACAAAGCGCAAAAAATCGGGATCATAAACGTTTGGTTTTTGAGCTTTTCCAGTAGATTTATGAGCGGGGCGATCATGCTGTACATAAATGGGCAGCAGAAATTCCAGATATTCCGGTGTGGGAGGTGCTGGTCGCGTGACGCCTTCCCGATCTTTTTCCGGTACACCATCGAATCCCTTGGAGGTGACAGCCCGTCTCAGTGCAATATCAATGTTAAGGGCGCGCATTGGAATGCGGTTCATCCGCGCAAAGTGGAACAGCGGCAGGTACAGATTGGCATCCGTATTCCAAACCGATTGCCATTCAGATCGAGCCAGAAATTCGGACTCTGTCAGTTCTCCCGCCACCCATTGATCCAGAATTTTCTGCACCCGGCGTGGAAACATCTCAAAGCCGATTACCATGTCCGGACGTGCAGCGTACAAGGTAGCCAACATTTGCAGTTGCCAGCGATGATGTTCAGGATTAGCGTGCATCTCGCCCAGTAATACCACGGATTTGTCCTTTACTGACGTCAGCACGCTGGACAGTGTTGTTTCCCCTTTACCGGGGATTATCCAGCTTGCAACCGGAACACATTTGTCCGGTGTGATCTGCTTACTGGTAGAAACTATTTTTTTCTCCGAAGCAGTTTGGGCGGCAAGATCAGAAACATTCACCATTCCTCCTAGCAACAGTAAACCGGGTATGACAAATTGCCGAGCAGACTTTAAATCAATCATTGTTTTGTTATGTATTTTTAAGTGTTTGGTAACATCAATATATTATTAGAAGTATTCTCAATCCACCCATTTGCGGGCATTCCTGAACATTTTCATCCAGGGGGCATCTTCCGGCCAATCGTCAGGGTGCCACGAATGCTGCACAGTGCGGAATATTCTTTCCGGATGCGGCATCAAAATAGTTACCCGGCCATCAGTTGAAGTCATGCCGGTAATGCCTGCAGGAGAGCCATTGGGATTAAGCGGGTAGGTTTCTGTAAGCTCGCCGCGGTTGTTGACAAACTGTAGTGCAATGTAGGGTTGCGCCGTGAGCAATTGCCCATTATCGCGGAATACCGCCAACCCTTCACCATGCGCAACGGTGATGGGTAAGCGGCTACCAGCCATGCCATCAAAAAACAGCGAAGGACTGTTCCCGATTTTAGCCATGACAAAACGTGCTTCGAACTGCTCGGAACGGTTGCGCTCGAAACGAGGCCAATGAGCGGTTCCGGGAATGATAGCCTGCAGGTGGCTCATCATCTGACAACCGTTGCATACGCCCAGCGCAAAGGTATCAGTGCGAACAAAGAAAGCGGCAAATTCATCCCGCGCCCGCGCGTTGAACAAAATGGATTGTGCCCATCCCCGGCCTGCACCCAGCACGTCACCGTAAGAGAATCCGCCTCCGGCAACCAAGCCCTTGAATTCGGCCAGTTTCACCCGCCCGGACAAAATGTCGCTCATGTGGACATCTACGGTATCGAATCCAGCACGGTCAAAAGCAGCCGCCATTTCTACCTGGCCGTTAACTCCCTGTTCGCGCAGAATAGCAACTGCGGGACGGCTGGCAAGGATGCCTGGTACAGAAGCAGCTTTATCCAGTGAAAACGTCAGGTGAACATGCAGTCCCGGATCATCTGTATCCAGCAGTCGATCAAATTCCTGTTGCGCACATCCGGGATGATCGCGCAGTTTTTGCATCTGAAAGCTGGTTTCCGACCAGATACGTTGTAACGCCACACGTTTTTCCTGAAAGATCACCTTGCCGTCATACATCAGATGGATGTCATCCTGTCGGTTCGGGTGGCCGATCAGGTAGCTGGCTTGTCCCAATCCTGCCCCTGCCAGAATAGTCATCACTGTAGCATGATGCCGGGTTTCGATCTGGATAATGGCGCCCAGTTCCTCGCTAAACAAAGTTGACAGCACTTGTGTGTCTACAACATCAACTGATCTGGAGATCAGTGCATCCAGCGCGATGCTGACGCCGCAATGTCCGGCAAATGCCATTTCACAGAGTGCGACAAACAGCCCGCCATCAGAGCGATCATGGTAGGCCAGCAGCAAACCTTGTTCATTGAGCGTTTGCACGGCATCAAAAAAAGCTTTGAGTGTTTCCGGACTCTCCAGATCAGGTGCACGATCCCCTGATTGTCCGTAAACCTGCGCCAGCGCCGATCCACCAAGCCGATTTTTGCCATTACCCAGATCAAGCAAAATCAGCTCAGTTTCACCTTTATCTAGCCGCAGTTGCGGCGTGAGTGTCTTGCGTGCATCGGAGACTTTGGCAAATGCCGAAATAATCAATGAAAGCGGTGCAATTACTTCTTTTTGTTGTGAATCATGCCAACTGGTTTTCATCGACAATGAATCCTTGCCTACCGGGATACTGATTCCCAGTGTGGGACACAATTCCATTGCTACGGCATGTACGGCGTCATACAATGCGGCATCCTCACCTGGGTGTCCCGCCGCGGCCATCCAGTTTGCAGATAATCGGACGGTTCCAAGGCTGGCAATCGCGGCAGCAGCCAGATTGGTAATTGCTTCCCCTACCGCCATACGTGCTGAACTGGCTGCATCGATCACAGCCAGCGGCGTGCGTTCACCTAGCGCGAATGCTTCGCCCAGATACGTCTGAAAGCCCGAGGTAGTAACCGCGACATCGGCTACCGGCACTTGCCATGGGCCAACCATCTGATCGCGCGCCGTCTGGCCGCCAACTGTGCGATCGCCAATCGTAATCAGAAAGGATTTGTTCGCCACGGCTGGCAGGCGCAGAACGCGACTGACCGCTTCCTGCAGGCGTATACCGGTTTTGTCCAGAGGAGTAGGGGCAGGGTGGATACGTTTTACATTGCGCACCATTTTGGGTGGTTTGCCCAGCAGCACGGATAAAGGAATATCCGCCGGATGAGTGGCCGAATGTTCATCGGCCACAATCAGTTGCGGCTCTGTCAGTGCTTCACCGACAACAGCGAACGGGCAGCGCTCGCGTTCGCAAATTGCCTGGAACAAAGGCAGGGATTGCGGATGAATGGCAAGCACATAACGTTCCTGCGCTTCATTACACCAGATCTGCAGGGGCGACATGCCCGGTTCGTCAGAGGGAACCGCACGCAGATCAAACCAGCCGCCACGTGCTGCACCATACACTAGCTCGGGCAGGGCATTGGAAAGCCCGCCAGCACCCACATCGTGAATGGCCAGAATCGGATTGGGTTGCCCGCTGCGTGCCAATTGCCAGCAGCGATCAATCACCTCCTGCGCACGCCGCTGCATTTCGGCATTACCCCGCTGCACCGAGTTGAAATCAAGCGCTTCCTCATTGGTGCCGGCATCCATACTGGATGCCGCACCACCACCCAACCCGATAGCCATGCCCGGCCCTCCCAGGTGGATCAGCAAGGTGCTTGGTGGAAAAGGTGCTTTGGCAGTGTGCAATGCGGAAATCTGGCCGATGCCGCCCGCCAGCATAATAGGTTTGTGATAGCCGCGTACCTGACCGTTGACTTCTACTTCATAGGTACGGAAATAACCTGCCAGATTGGGACGGCCAAATTCGTTACTGAATGCCGCACCACCAATCGGAGCAGTCAACATAATGTCAAGCGCAGAGGCAATATGCCCTGGTTTGCCATAATTATCAGTCTCCCAGGGTTGGATGGCCTCAGGAATGCGCAGGTTGGATACGCTGAATCCGGTCAGGCCGGCCTTGGGTTTCGCGCCGGATCCGGTTGCACCTTCATCGCGAATCTCGCCCCCCACGCCGGTTGCCGCACCTGGAAAAGGTGAGATGGCCGTCGGATGATTGTGCGTCTCCACCTTAATCAACCAATGGGTCAGTTCCGGTTCGTGCCTGTACGAATTGCCTTGACTGGGGTAAAACCGCTCAACAGTTTTTCCTTCCAGAATGGCAGCATTATCTGCATAGGCAACAATGGTATGTTCAGGGTGGCGCTGATGCGTATGCCGGATCATGTCAAACAGCGAATGGGGTTGCTGCATGCCATCGATTACCCAGCTCGCATTGAAAATCTTGTGGCGACAATGTTCCGAATTGGCCTGTGCAAACATCATCAATTCGACATCGGTAGGGTTGCGCCGAATGCGGATAAAATAATCCAGCAGATAATCAATTTCATCGGGTGACAGCGCCAGTCCCATTTCCCGGTTTGCCTGCAGCAGCGCATCACTTCCCTGGCCAATCAGATCAACTTCAGCCAATGTGCCTGGTGTGGAATGCTGAAACAGGATCGCAGCTTCAGGCAGCGAATGCAGTACCACTTCAGTCATGCGGTCATGAATATACGCCTCGATTTGCAACATCTGCTCCGGCGATAGTGTTGTCTGGCAACGAAACGCGAAAACAATGCCGCGTTCCAGTCGCTCGATTTTATCTAGACTGCAACAATGCGCGATATCAGTGGCCTTGGATGACCAGGGTGAAATCGTGCCAGGACGAGGTACAACCAGCAACAGTTTGCTGCCCAGGGAGAGCGGCGCTGCTGCCCCCTCAACATTGAGCAACTGTCGTAGCCGATCGATTTCTTCCGGCGTCAAATCACGCTGAACCTCACAGAAATAGTGGTAGTCGGCAGTAATACCGGAAATTTCCGGTACGATTGACTGAATTGAATGAAGCAAGCGTTCCAGACGAAAAGGAGAAAGCGCATTGCGCCCGTGAAATTGCAACATCAGGAATGTAGCCAGTTAAATGAAAAGACATGATTTTACACGAGTAACCTACAGCCAGATTATTGTCTGGATGATTAGGTTGGGAAAAACCAGAAACTGATCGCATGGATCAATAATAGTTGCAGTTTCTCCGTTTATACAAAATTCGGAACACCTTCTTAGATGTTTAGTCCCACGGTGTGCTGGTGTAACATATAACCAGCTACGGAGGGATGATTTATGGGACAGATATTACACGGAAGCGCCCGCACGACAGCGGCGGTACGTCGAGCGATACAAAATAGTCAAGAGAGTCTGAATGTTCTGGCCAAGCGGCATGGGATTAATCCAAAAACGGTAGCGAAGTGGCGGAAGCGGGAATTCACCCACGATGCACCGATGGGCCCCAAAGAGTCGCACTCGACTGTTTTAAGTCTGGAAGAAGAAGCCGCTGTTGTGGCGTTTCGCAAACATACGCTTCTACCGCTGGATGATTGTCTATATGCCTTGCAACCAAGCATTCCGCATTTAACCCGCTCAAGCCTGCATCGCTGCTTTCAACGGCATGGCATCAGTCGGTTGCCGGAGGTTGATGGTGACAAGCCAAAGAAAAAGTTTAATGCCTATCCAATTGGCTACTTCCATATTGATATTGCCGAAGTTCGTACGAAGGAAGGTAAACTCTATCTTTTTGTAGCCATTGACCGGACATCAAAGTTCGTTTTTGTTCAACTCCAGAACAAAGCCAACCGCAACACGGCAACCGCCTTCTTGAAGGCCGTGATCGAGACTGTTCCCTACAAGATCCATACAATCCTGACTGATAACGGTATCCAGTTTACGTTCCCGGCGCGTTATCGGAATGGGCCAACGGCTCAGTATGTAACGCATATGTTCGATAGGTGTTGTCAGATCAACGGCATCGAGCACCGTCTCACCAAACCCAACCATCCCTGGACCAATGGTCAGGTTGAACGCATGAATCGAACCATCAAGGATGCGACTGTAAAACGGTATTATTACGACTCACACGATCAGCTGAAGGCCCATCTCCATCGCTTTGTGATGGCTTATAACTTCGCCAAAAGACTAAAAGCTCTCAAAGGCCTAACACCCTATGAATACATCTGCAAAATCTGGAAAAATGAGCCAGATCGTTTTATCTTTGACCCATTCCAGCACACCGTGGGACTAAACATCTTAGGACTTGACTTAGTTATTTCCACCTGTCATTTTTTACATATTCCCCAGATGTAATACTTGCTTTTAGGAAGGAGGACAGCATGAGAAAAATACTACCCGCCGGTATGTTGTATGTTGTATGTTGTTATGGTGTTACTCACAACCGCAGTATGTTTTGCAGGAAATAAAAGGGATGCTGCAGAAGGGCGCAATATCTGGTTCAATAGTACTTTTGGAGGAGAGCGCTTTTTTAGTCTTATCTTGCCTAATGCTCCCTTCAATTTCCAGATTGGCTTTGATCATATGTTAACCTGGCCACGGGATAGTCGGTTTGATGAATATGGAGTTATTAATGATCCGGATTGCACCCCGGGTGATGCGTCAACGGGCTATTTCGATCGATGTGCAGATCCTGAGTCCGCCGGTGTCATAGGAGTGCGAAAATTTCCAAACCCCTCAGGCGGCTCACCGCTTATAGGGATCACCTGTGCCGCTTGTCATGCCGGATTTGATCCCGTTCATCCTCCTTCAAATCCAAATAATCCACAAGAAAGAAACATTCATCCTACTGTCGGAAACCAGTATCTGCGGATCGACAAGCTTTTTAAGAGCCATCTTTCGCCGCATGATCCTCGCTATCAAATCTTTTCCAGCTGGGCTCCCGGCACTGTAGATACTACTTTACTGGAAAATGATCATATTAATAATCCGGGAACGATTACGCCGATCTGGTCACTACCCAATCGTCCATTCTTTAATGTGACCGCTGATGGTGAGCCTGCTCGCGTTCATCGTAACGGACAGGGAGGAGAAGATGATATCGGCTGTGAGCAGGCAGCGCTCCGAGTTTATTTCAACATTGGTATGTGCGCTGCAGAATGCATGGTTGGGCATCTTGCCAACGGACCTGGCGGGAGCCAAACGCCCATTAACCTTGCAGAATGCAGACAGGTCTGCCCAGAGCTCCTGCAAGCAGAAGAGTCGGTAGGCAAGCTCTGTGCGTTTCTGCAAACGCCACATGCTCCACGCCTGGTGCGTGCCCCGAAAGGCGCACATTATATTGATTGGAAGGTTGTAAGGAAGGGTCAGAAAGTCTTTTCTCAGGCATGCGAATCATGCCATTCCGATGGGAATCGTTCGTTAAGGCGAAATGTTCTCTCTGATGATCTGATTCATCCTTTCGCCGAGATTGGTACGAATAGCTGTCGTGCCCGCACGACTAACTGGATGGGTGGCCATATCTGGGCCGTGTTTTCTTCAGATCAATATAAGGAACGACCGAACGGCGGACCAGGTTTTTACCGTGACATGCCTCTTGCAGGCATTTGGGCAACCGCTCCTTTTTTCCACAATAACAGGCTGGGCCAAAGCATCGGCGATCCGTCAGTGGCTGGTCGTATCACGGCATACGAGGATGCAATGGATCTGTTGCTGAATCCTGATAAGCGAGATGAGCCTGGTTCGATCCTGCGTACGACTGACCAGGTACAACTGCCAACCCCATCTGGTGTCGTTATGCTCCCTGCCGGGACTCCTGTTGCTCAATTTGCAAGCCTTGATCCCAGTACTGGCAAAAATCTCTGCCCGGATCTCTCTGAAAATCAGGGGCACTACTTTGGAACAGAACTTTCGGATGAAGATAAGTATGCGCTGATCGAATTTCTGAAGACCCGCTGATGTCGGTTATTTTATGAGTTTCGTATATGAAAAATATGATCACTCAATCCACCATTAGTTGCCCACATTGCGGACATAAAGAAACAGAGGAAATGCCAATTGATGCCTGTCAGTGGTACTACGAATGCAAGTTGTGCCATACATTGTTACATCCACTGGCAGGTGATTGCTGTGTGTTTTGTTCGTATGGTACGTTTCCATGCCCGCCAAAGCAGCAAGATCACTCATGTTGCACTTGACCGCTGTCGGCTCTCGCCTGGCGGTACGAAAATCATCAACATACGCATTACCAAGAGCAGTTATGAAACACCTGTTCTGGCTCGTTCGATCAACTCACAAATCAAAGGTAATTATTAACGCTATCTTTGATAGGATCAGCATATTGGCTTTCAAGCACGCCCTGTTTCTTCCCGGGACGCGAAATATCGACTGCACGTAATTGCTTGAGATTGATATGATGATTTTTATCCAACCCATTTTTTTCTGTGGGCTCCAGATTTACTGCAAAAGGCCAGGGTTTATGTTGAGGAAGTAAAGGAGCAACAATCAATGTTCTGGAATGGACATTGGCCAGGCTACTTTGAAGAATGACACATGGCCTCAGTTTTTTGTTTCTGCCTCCTTGGTCGGTTCAAGATTAATCCAGTAAATTAATCCAGTAAATGTCCAGCTGTTTGAAATCAGTCATTGGCTAATCCATCTGACAGCCTACTACCTCATTCTTGTAATTCCGCCTGGTAGTTCGTGTCTTCTGCCTCTTCCTGGTTTGCTTTACGTAAAGCTGCCTGAAGGAAATTTTTGCGTTCCTGTTTCAAGAGTTGATTGATATAGGCGCTACCGATTGTTATTCGCAACATTGTTCAAAAAAGTAAATACTTCATCGTCAATCGTGATGGTTATTCTATGATTCAGGTAATTAATTACACCATCAACAGTAAAACAGTAATCGAGCAACAGATGCAGGTGGTGCCCAAAGAAGTTTGGGCCATGACGATAAGGCTAGATCATCAATGACAAAGCCAAGGGTAGCAACGCGCGCTTGACAAGATACATAACCTGCCGCCATTCTCAAACATAAAGATACGAATAAGGGAAACAATCAGCCCCTATGGGTATTAATAACCTCGGAGGTATATCATGGGTAACGAAAAATCTTATACGGGCAACTGCTTTTGTGGAGCAGTTCAATTCACAGTTACTGGAGAACCCGCTGCTATGGGTTATTGTCATTGTGAATCGTGCCGGCACTGGTCTGCAGGGCCAGTCAATGCGTTTACTTTGTGGAAGCCCGAGGCAGTTAAAATTACACAAGGTGCTGACAACATCGGAACCTATCACAAAACACCAGCAAGTTATCGTAAATGGTGTCAAACCTGTGGTGGCCATCTTTTTACAGACCATCCAGGCATGGGACTCATCGACGTTTATGCAGCATTACTACCGGAATTGCCTTATACACCCGAAGTTCATGTGCACTACCAGGAAACGGTATTGCACGTCAGGGACGGCTTGCCAAAAATGAAAGACCTGCCAAAGGAGATGGGCGGATCAGGTGAAAATGTAGAGGAATAACATAATCTTCACGAATAATCTTGCGATCAAATGAATACCACGCCCATCTATACCACTGCTGAAATTCGCGAGATTGAATCGCTAGTGCTATCCGTACCCAATCCGCCGCCATTGATGGAGAAGGCAGGGTTGGCGGCAGCAGAAATTGCCCAAGCCCGATTGCTGACAGGTAACAATCACCGGATATTGATTCTGGCCGGACCGGGCAACAATGGCGGGGATGCGTTGGTGGCTGCGCGCCATTTGCATGGCTGGGGAAAACAGGTAACGCTGGTATTTACCGGAGAATCCGCACGGCTGTCGCGGGATGCCAGACAAGCGCTGGAACAATGGCAATCCATCGGTGAAATGATCCATCGGGAGATTCCGGCTAATGGCCAATGGGATGCCGTGATAGACGGCTTGTTTGGTATCGGCCTGAACGAAGCACGCCCGCTGGAGGAAAGGTACCGGCAGCTCATCGGGCAAATCAATCATCTGAATCTCCCGATACTGGCGCTCGATATTCCCAGCGGTTTGCTGAGCGATTCCGGTCGTGTGTCGGAGGTTGCGGTTAGGGCGGCGATTACGGTTACTTTTATCGCCTTCAAGCCAGGCTTGCTGACGCATGACGGCTGTGATCATTGCGGCGAAATCATTGTGTGCAATCTGGAGCTGGACACCACCACACTGCTTTCTCCACGGAACTGGCTGTTGGATCGAGCGAGTATTGCCTCGAGATTGCCGCCTCTCCGACAGGCAAACAGCCATAAAGGTACTTACGGAAGACTCGGTATTCTGGGCGGAGCCGGCGGCATGATTGGTGCGGTTCTGCTGGCCGGGCGTGCCGCACTCAATCTGGGAGCGGGACGAGTTTATCTGGGGCTGCTGACGCAGGAGGATGCACCGGTAGTTGATCTGACCCAACCTGAGTTGATGTTGCGTCCCCCTTCCGGCTTTTTTGAGCCAGATTTTCTGGATGCTCTGGTAATTGGTCCCGGCTTGGGGGGAGAAATCGCTGCGTGCATTTATCTGGAACAAGCGCTGCAAACCAGCCTGCCATTAGTGCTGGATGCTGATGCACTCAACTTGATTGCCTGCCATACAGAGCTCAGCAATGCCATCAAGGTACGTGAAGCACCCGCCATACTCACACCCCATCCGGCAGAAGCAGCCCGTTTGCTGAATACAACCACTGTTGAAATACAGCACAATCGGCTGGAGGCCGCCCAAACCCTTGCCCGACAGTTTAATTGCATCATCGTCCTGAAAGGGGCGGGTAGCATTTGCGCTTTTCCGGACGGACATTGCCATTTCAATACCAGTGGCAATCCTGGTTTAAGCACTGCTGGCACTGGTGATGTCCTTTCAGGTTTTCTGGGTGCATTGCTGGTGCAAGCATTACCTCCGGAAAATACTCTGTTATTGGCCGTTCACTTGCACGGCGCAGCAGCGGATACACTGCTGGAACAGCAACATGGCCCTGTCGGCATGACGGCATCGGAAATTATTCCCGCTGCCCGCCACCTGCTGAATTGCTGGATCGATCAGAAAACCTCCGGGTACCGATATGCCCGGTTTGGCGGGCAGTTCAAACCAAACAACCAATAAAATACGGACAATCAAGCCCAGCAGTACTGAAAAGCCAGGTATCCACCAGCATCGTGCGGATCTGACAACTGCCGAACCAGAGCAGTAATCTATCCGGCTGGAATTATTGAACCGCTACATGCCGCTGTGGTAAAGTGCCGTCAAACTGGCGGCAGCCTTTGTCGCATTTTACCCATTGGATTCCCCGGTTAGGCTCTGCCGATCGCGCTTATTGATAGATAGTGAAACAGCATGGCAGTAACGTGCCTGAAACACTTTGAGATCAGTATCCCGCACACAATAACGCATGGTGGCGCTTGAAAATTTCGTGAAGGACACTTTACAGTTTGTGTCGGATATCAACCAGATTTGGCGAACGACAATCGGAAGTAGTTTTGATGATCGCGGAGCCGGCTTGTGTCAGTAAACAAAAATACTTAACCGATGCGCGAATTTTCAGCAACACCAATAGAAATGTTCGTCAGTCTCTGGCGAAATCGCAGCCTGGTTCATGCCTCTGCCAAACGGGAAGTGCTGGGGCGCTATCGTGGCTCTGCTTTAGGATTGCTGTGGTCCTTTTTCAATCCGATTTTTATGCTGGCTGTGTACACTTTTGTATTCAGCGTGGTGTTCAAGGCGCGCTGGAATACCGGCAGTGATTCCAAAACCGAATTTGCCCTGGTGTTGTTTGCCGGTTTGATTGTATTTAACCTGTTTGCCGAGTGCATCAATCGCGCCCCCGGGCTGATACTCTCCAACGTTAACTATGTCAAAAAAGTGGTCTTCCCGTTGGAAATCCTGCCCTTCGTTGCGCTACTTTCCGCCCTTTACCACGCAGTGATCAGCCTGATTGTCTGGCTTGTGGCCTACCTGGTCCTGTTTGGCGTGCCGCACGCTACCTTATTATTTCTTCCGCTAGTCATTTTGCCATTTTGTTTATTCATCATGGGCCTAAGCTGGGCCCTGGCTTCACTGGGAGTATTTTTGCGGGATGTATCTCAATTCATCGGCGTCCTCACCACGGTATTGATGTTCCTGAGCCCTATTTTTTACCCGGCAACTGCCTTGCCAGAAAACTATCGGCACTGGCTGTACCTGAACCCGCTTACTCCGGTCGTCGAAATGGTTCGGGATGTACTGTACTGGGGAAAAATACCTGAGTTCGCCATGTTAGGACTCTACTGGCTGGCCACTGGCTTCATCGCCTGGCTGGGCTTTGCCTGGTTTCAGAAAACCAGAAAAGGATTTGCGGATGTTCTTTGATATCAATTCAATCATAAATTATTCCTGTTAAAGGCATGCTGGCCCACAATCTATCTCGCTACATCCCTGCGAGCCTCGTAATCACCAAGTAAATCAGTATTCCCGAGGGGTGGAGAAAGCCCATATAATTTCCAGCGAACATCAACAAATGAGACTCTCACCGTACACACAGCGGATCATTTGCGAAAGCGATCAGGATATCTTTGGCACCGATGCCTATGTCAAAGTATTCGGTTCCAGGCTGGATGATAATGCTCGGGGCAATGATATTGATTTGCTGGTTGAACTGCCATCTATCACGCAGGAGGTTGAACGCAAAGCTCTGCAGCTTATCGCCAGACTGCAATACTGATCGGTAACAACAACATTTTTCACAAACCCTGGAGATAGTTGCGAAGAAGGCAAACATCTTGCTATAGCTGGCATAACTTGTTCATGCAGAAGAATACCGTTTTGTTGTGAATTTCTCGCTTCGGCCTATCCAGTTTGATGAGACTCTGTTTTAATTTTCACACGTGAAAGAATTATGAGCAGCATTATCAAGACTGAAAATATCGAATGCATGATTGAGATCATTCGAGACCAGAGAGTCATACTTGATTACGACATTGCACGTATATATGGTGTTGAAACTAAACGTATAAACGAAGCTGTCAAAAATAATCCAGATAAATTTCCACAAGGTTATTTCTTTGAACTGAATGCTGAGGAATATGCTAATTTGCGGTCGAAAAAAACGACCGCAACCTTCGCCAAGGTTCGCGTACCTCCCAAGGCGTTTATCGAAAAAGGCCTCTATATGCTAGCCACTATTCTAAAAAGTCAGGACGCAACGCAGGCCACGCTCAACATTATCGAAACCTTTAGTAAGTTGCGTGAGCTTTCTCGCAATGTTAAGGAACTCGCTAACTTAGAAGACAAGCCAAAGCAAAAGACACTTATGCAGCGGAGTGGCGAGCTGATTGCTGAAATCTTGGATGGTGATCTGCAAACGCGAGACGCAGAAACCACTATTGAGCTGAATTTCGCTGTCCTGAAATTCAAGCACACTGTCAAAAAAAGTGGAGGTGGTAAAAGCTGAAGGGCCGCTTCAGTTGATAGCTAAAATGGGCACATTAGCATTACCAATTTGGGCAAGACCCGCAAATTACACCGTACCATCATGGCTCGCCCTATCCTGGATCCCGAGGCGTTTGCACACGTACACATTGCTGAATGCAGGGGTGTCGAGTGGTTCGATACCGAGTTTGGTCAGAGCAACATTTATGCCTGGGCCAAGGAACAGGCGGGCGAAACCAGCCATGAAATGTTTGGTGACTGGATGCACCGGAATAACCTGATCGCTGATCACTGCCGAGGCGCCGGGAATCAGCCGGCGGATGGCAAGTTACTGCCGTACCGCGCACAAAGCCATCCCGCGCACTGTCTGCAGCCCGCACTCGGGGAGCTCCCGTTTCGTTGCGATGGTGACGCTGCTCTCAACCATGGGTTTGTTGTTGGTGAAATATAGACTGCTCGCGATGATCCGGCCAGTTGTCTTTACGAAACTGTAAGGTTTTAGTCGCAACCTCGAACGTAGTATGGCGGGAAGCAATACAGAACTGCTTTATTTCTTTTGTTCTATGACACTTTGCTGATGAATCACGATCATGGCTACAAACTATTGTTCTCCCACCCTGAAATGGTGGCGGATTTGCTGCGCGGTTTTGTTCGGGAAGATTGGATAAAACACCTGGATTTCTCCACGCTGGAGAAGATCAACGGCAGCTATGTCAGTGATGACCTGAGAGAGCGGCACGATGATGTCATTTGGCGTATTCGCTGGAGAAAAGATCAGGCAGGAGAAACGGAAAGCGACTGGCTGTATATCTACTTGCTGCTTGAATTTCAGTCTACCGTGGATTGGTTCATGGCAGTGCGGATTATGACTTATGTTGGTCTGTTATATCAGGATCTGATCCGCAGCGAATCGATTGGCACAGATAAGCGGCTACCGCCGATACTGCCAGTGGTGCTGTACAATGGAGAACCACGTTGGCAAGCGCCGGTGAATATTGCCAATCTGATTATGCCAGTACCGGGCGGGCTGGAACGCTATCGGCCGCAGTTGCATTATTTACTGTTAGACGAAGGTAACTACAGCGAACATGAACTGACCAGCCTGCACAACCTCGCGGCAGCTTTGTTCCGGCTGGAGAACAGCCACACTCCGGAAGATGTCCAAGAAGTATTGCAGGCGTTGATTACCTGGCTACAATCGCCCGAGCAAAGTAACTTGCGACGTGCATTTTCTATATGGATACAACGGGTATATCTGCGCAACAGAATGCCGGGAATCAAATTTGACGAAGTTCAGGATTTACAGGAGGTACACAGCATGCTTTCAGAACGTGTCAAGGAATGGACCAAAGACTGGAAACAACAGGGAATTGCAGAGGGACTTCAAGAAGGTTTGCAAGAAGGTTTGCAAAAAGGTTTGCAAGAAGGTCTACAAGAAGGCCTGAAAAAAGGACGACTGGAGGGTGAGGCTGAGTTTCTACAGTATTTGCTGGAGCAGCGCTTTGGTTCTGGTGCAATCAGTGAAGCAGTACGCAAGCGAATTGAGGCGGCAGATACACATACTTTGCAGCGCTGGGGAAAACAGATACTGACAGCACAAACCATCGAAGAAGTTTTTGAAGCGTAATGGTTTCTATGTTTGCGTATCCTTCCACCCTGTTTTTGCGAGGCGGTACGCCGAAGCAATCCAGCAGCGACATCAGCAGAATACGTGACGTACCCTTAACCCCGACCACAACCATGCTGGATCTCCGCACTGGTTGCACCGCCTCGCGAAGACGGGATTATTCAGGCAGCATACGAGAAAATACTGTCTTTATGGATCCTAACAGACCTTTAGCTGCGAGAGTAGCGTGGTAAAAGAAGTAATCCAGCCACTCCCTCTTTTGTCGTCTTTGCAAAACCCAACAGGTTGAAACAATCCAGTAAAATACAGCTTTTACTCCCATCAAAACGTAATGCCAATCCGGATTGACAAGCAATCTTCAAAAGAAAAATCAAGAGAGAATCTGTTTGCAGCAAGCAATAGAAACACAAGGGATAACATGAAATCTATCCCGAGCAGTACAAGGGTAATTAGCCGTTGCCAGTACCAGTTCAAATCACCGGTGTTCCTCACGTCTTTGCACGCGGCGTTCAATTTCATCGCGCGTGGGCAGTGTTTTCAGATCGTAGCTGGCCTGCAAAGCAAGCCAGGAAGCGGCATCACCCCCGAAATAATGCGCCAGCCGTTCAGCAGTATCAGCGGTAACGGCGCGCCGCTCCTTGACGATTTCATGAATGCGGGTGGCTGGCACACTCAAGGCAATCGCCAGAGCGTTGACACTTATTCCAGCTGGAATCAAAAAATCTTCACGCAGTACCTCACCGGGATGGACGGCACGCATGCAGTTTACAGGTCTAGTCATGGTTATTTCTCAATGATAATCAACAATCTCTACATCGGCAGGACCAAGATCAGACCAAGTAAAGCATATACGCCATTGTGCGTTGATACGAATGCTCCATTGACCTTCCTGGTCGCCAGCCAGTTTTTCCAGCCGATTTCCTGGTGGAGAACGCAAAAAATCAAGTGTTTGTGCTGCCTCCAATTGTGCCAGCTTACGTTCAGCTGCAGCTTGGATAGCACTAAAACGCTGAGGATATTCACCCTCAAACACTGCTTGCGTACTCTTACATCGAAAAGACTGGATCATACAGCCCATGATATTACGTCAAACGTAATACGTAAAGCGAGAAAAATTTCAGGCTATCTACCCTGCTATGGGCAGTCAGCGGAGGCAGCGTGAACAAAGAACAGAACGACATCGCCATTCGCGTGGAAAACCTCAGCAAGTGTTATCAAATCTACGACACCCCGCGTGACCGGCTTAAGCAATTCATCCTGCCCCGCGTGTATCACTTAACTGGGCAAACGCCTCGGCAATACTTCCGCGAATTCTGGGCACTTAAGGACATATCGTTTGAGGTGAAGAAAGGTGAGACTATCGGCATCATTGGCCGCAACGGCAGCGGCAAATCGACCTTGTTGCAAATGATCTGCGGCACACTCAGCCCGACTTCTGGCAGCATTACAACCCATGGTCGCATTGCAGCGCTACTGGAGCTGGGTTCCGGATTCAACCCAGAATTTACTGGTCGGGAGAATGTCTATTTAAGTTGCGCGTTACTCGGCCTTGGCAAGGAAGAAACCGATGCATGTTTTGATGATATCGTCATGTTTGCCGACATTGGTGACTTCATTGAGCAGCCTGTAAAAACCTATTCCAGCGGCATGTTTGTGCGCTTGGCTTTCGCAGTTAACATCGTATTCCAGCCTGAGATTATGGTGGTAGATGAGGCTCTTGCTGTCGGTGATATGGCTTACCAGGCCAAATGTATGACAGCACTTCGTCGCTTGCAAGATAAAGGTGCAACAGTTCTTTTTGTGAGCCATGATATCGGGAGTATTAAAAGCCTGTGTTCTCAGGCTGTTTATCTCGAACATGGATTACTGAAGAGTTTTGGCAAGGCAGCTTCAATCGCTGAGGATTATGTGCGAACAGTCCGTGAAGAAATGAATTGCGATCTAAAGGCAGCGCCGATGCAGATTGATGATTTATCATCCAAACATTTTCTTCCCTCATCAAAAGTAGGCCAATCTTTGATTTTCAAAGTATCAGATGAATTCGATGAAAGAACAAAGTTGTTCCGCTATGGTAAAGGAGGGGCACGGATCCGGTTTGCCGAGTTGGTTGATATGAATGATCAGCCAGTGGTATCGGCTGAATTTAACCAGCAAGTGAAAATAAAAATCTATCTGGATGTACAAACAGATATGGTCATATCTGTTAACTACTATATACAGGATGACAAGAAAAACCTGATTCTGGGGGCGGGATTGTCAACAGTTGGTGAGCCACTATTACACGGCACTCCTGATAGTCGTTACTCGGTCGTTTATACAACACAGCTACCATTACAGGAGGGGAATTATAGTATTCAATTACAATTAACGAAGCCTATCATCGCAGATCAATCTGCGGAATTCCTTGATGTAATAGATGATGCGATTGTTTTCAATGTTCAACGAAGAGCAAATAGACGTATATGGACGAAAGTTTATATTGAAAACTCTCTGGAAGTGAATGTGGTATGAAATATATGCGTAATTTCCTTAATCAGATAAAACTGGTTGGTGCTAAGACCTATTGTCCACTTTGCCAAATAAGGAATGGTGGATTTAACTCCTTGCCTGATTTTTATAAACTTAACGCCGAGCAACATGGATTTGTCCATTTTGGCAAGGGTGAGATGACAGCGCACGAAACCTATTCATGTGCGGAATGCGGGGCATCAGATCGTGAGCGTTTGTATGCTTATTGGCTGGAATATTTTTATAAAATTGAAGATAAATATACGAGTAAAGCGGTTCATTTTGCACCTGAGGTAGGTTTATCTATTTTTTTACGAAAACTTGGGCTATTTGAGAAATATGAAACCGCTGATTTGATGATGAGCGGAGTTACCCATGAGATTGATCTCATGAATCTTCCTTTTGCTGACGGAAGCTATGATTTTTTCATCTGCAGTCATGTGCTTGAGCATGTTGACGATGATGCTGCTGCTATTCGTGAGCTATTTAGGGTGACTAGGAAAGGAGGGCAAGGGATATTGATGGCACCAATAATTGTTGGGTTGTCTAAAACCATCGAGGACCCATCTATTACAGATGAAGGAGAACGTTGGCGTTTGTTTGGACAAAATGACCACGTCAGACTGTATGCTCATGATGACTACGTTGCTCGCATTGAAGCATCTGGGTTTAAAGTTCACCAGTTTGATGAATCATATTTTGGGAACTGGCTGTTTAAAAAGTTAGGACTTAAATCCAGCAGCATTCTTTATGTCGTTTCCAAACCATGATTCCTGTTACCCGTACAACTCTGCCCGATCTCGAAGAATACCAAGCCTATCTCCAGCAAATTTGGCAGTCTGGCCAGTTGACCAACAATGGTGCACTGTCCAGGCAGTTACAGACTGAGGTGATGACATTCCTTGGTGCTAAGAATCTTGCGTTGGTATCCAACGGTACACTCGCACTTCAGTTGGCTATCAAAGCCTTGGGACTCCAATGCGAAATTATTACTACCCCCTATAGCTATGTAGCTACAGCCAACGCGATCTTGTGGGAGGGCTGTATACCTGTATTCGTAGATGTTGATCCCGAATCGTTTTGTATTGATCCTCATTTGATCGAAGCAGCGATTACAGAGAATACAACCGCAATCCTGGCCACCCATGTCTATGGCTATCCCTGTGATGTTTCACGAATTCAGGAAATTGCCGATCGCCATAACTTGAAAGTAATTTACGATGCCGCTCATGCATTTGGTGTGCGCTTGCATGGCGAATCTCTTTTGAATCACGGTGACTGCAGTACGCTGAGCTTTCATGCCACCAAACTTTTCCATACCGCCGAGGGTGGGGGCATTGTCTGTCGGGATGAAGAGGTGGCAAAACGAGTCTTTCTCATGAGCAAATTTGGGCACTTGGGCGAAGATGAGTATTTTGACCTTGGTATCAACGCCAAAATATCTGAACTGCACGCCGCAATGGGGTTGGCTATCTTGCCCAAGGTACCCAATGTTATCGCTGCACGACAAAAGTGCTCGGCATGGTATGACGAATTGTTAGATGGCCTTGGCTTGCAACGCCCGAAGACGGTGAATGGGTTGGAATACAACTACGCTTACTATCCGGTTGTATTCCCATCACATGAAGCCATGATGAAGGTCCGTGCAGCGTTGCAGGCGCGTGACATCTTTCCGCGCCGTTATTTCTATCCTTCGCTCAATACATTGCCCTTTCTACCTGAACTTTTGCGTCGATCTTGTCCCGTTTCGGAATCTCTGGCGCATCGTGTGCTGGCGCTGCCGTTGTACCCTGCATTGGCTCGGCAGGATGTGGAAAGGATTGCAGTTTGTATCAGGAGAGTGGTGGTTGCATGAGTGTTTGAAATGAAGCTTGCCATCATGCAACCCTACTTTTTTCCCTATATGGGATACTTTCAGCTTATTCACTCGGTGGATGCGTTTGTAGTGTATGACGACGTGAATTATATTAAGGGGGGCTGGGTCAATCGCAACCATATTTTCGTCAATGGCGATAGGCGATTCATCACTTTACCACTACATGGTGGTAGTCAAAACAAACTCATCAACCAAGTTGAGATCAGTAACCAACACAAGATCCTGCAAAGTCTGCGTCACTGTTATGGCAAGGCGCCGTACTTCGACATCGTCTACCCTGTTATCGAGGAGATTTTTTCTCAGACAGAGAAAAATCTTGCCCGCTTCCTCGACTACCAGTTACGACTTATCTGTAGCTATCTCAACCTGAGCCCACAATGGCATATCTCCTCTACACTGAACAAGGATAACGGATTGCGTGGACAGGAAAAAATTCTAGCCATCTGCAAAGAGTTGAGTGCTACTCATTACATCAACATGTCCGGCGGCAAGGAACTTTACGACCGCAATACATTTGCACGTAATGGCCTGCAATTATCCTTTATTCAGCCACATTTGCTCAGTTACCGCCAGCTCAACAAGCCGTTCGTGCCAAACCTTTCCATCATTGATGTCTTGATGTTCAATAGCCGAGAGCAATGCGCCAGATTGTTGGAGGGATACAATCTTGTCTGAGTTAAGAACCACAGCATTTCGCAGAAACGAATTGCTTGAAGAGCTACTTACGGAATTGAATGCTGATTTATGGCCTTCAGAAGAGCGATTGATCGCTCAACAAGATATTGGGTTTTCATATCCACTTATTCTAGTGATGGGGCCTTTGCGCAGCGGCACCACCTTGTTCATGCAGTGGCTTGCCAATACTGGTCTCGTCGCCTATCCAACTAACTTACTATCACGTTTCTACCAAGTTCCCATCATCGGAGCCAAGATACAACTGTTGCTGACTGATCCGCGCTTCAACTTCCGCAATGAATTGGGTGAATTTGTACAGCAGGCTGAGTATCGTTCCGAGAACGGCAAGACTAGAGGAGTGTTGGCTCCAAACGAATTTTGGTATTTTTGGCGTCGTTTCCTGGCTGATCCTGCGCGTGATGGATGGATGGATGGAGAGTTGAGACAAAGCATGGATACGCGCACCATGCTCGCCGAGCTGGCGGGCGTGGTGGAGGTTTTTCAGAAGCCGTTCGCAGCCAAGGGCATGCTGTTCAACTACAATATTCCTTTCCTTGATACCGTTCTTGACAAGGTGTTGTTTATCCAGATAAAACGCGATACTGCTACCAATGTAGCCTCGGTGCTGGATGCTCGTAAACGTCAACTGGGCAGCGAATCGGCTTGGTATTCATTTAAAATTCCTGAGTACGAGTTAATCAAGAACCTTGATCCCATCGCTCAGACAGCAGGGCAGATATGTTTCATTAATAAAGCGATTGAACATGGACTTGCAAATGTAACGAAATCCAGAAAGCTGGTGATTAGCTATGAAGAGTTTTGTTCTGATCCTGAAAGGATTTTTCAACAGATCAAACAAAAGCTCAATCTGGGACAGGCTCATTCATATCAAGGTCCTGCGAGCTTTGATCTGTCTCGCAAGCCCGATCCATTTTTAGAGATAGCAGTCCATCGTGCGATTGAGCGTTTTATCTAGCGTTATTGTTATTTCACCCGCAACGACTTTTGAAAATCCAGTGGAATTATAAGAATGCCAAAGGTTTCCATCATTCTCACTTCTTTTAATCACGCGAAATATCTGCGTGAAGCCATTGACAGTGCACTTAATCAGACCTTTACCGATTTTGAGCTAATCATCTGGGATGATGCCTCTATTGATGAATCGTGGGACATTATTCAGAGTTATAACGATTCACGCATCAAAACCTTTCGTAATGATGAACAGAGGCGAGGTATTTATGGCATCAACAAGGCGATCTCAGAAATCGCGCAAGGTGAATACATCGCCATTCATCATTCGGATGACGTATGGTTACCCGAAAAACTTAAAAAGCAGATTACCTTGCTCGACACTCATCCTGATGTTGGAGCGGTTTTTACCAATGCGCAAGCAATTGATGAAGAAGGAAATTCATTCCCAGACAAAAATCATTTTTATTACAAAATTTTCGATCAGCCAAACAGATCTCGTCGTGAGTGGCTAAGGTATTTCTTTGAAAAAGGTAATGCGCTTTGCCATCCAAGCATCCTTATCCGCAAGCAATGTTATGGTAATTGTGGGTTATATCGGTATGGTCTTGCCCAAATAGGTGATCTTGATATGTGGGTTAGGCTATGTCTTAAATACGAAATTTATGTTCTGCCAGAAAAATTAGTAAGATTTCGTATCCGTGATAACGAGGCCAATACCAGCGGGCAGAAGCCTGAAACAGAAATTCGGGGGCAATATGAGTTCTACCATGTCTTGTCAAACTACAAGACGATTATAGATCGTCAAGAGTTGGTCAAAATTTTCCCGTATGCATCAAAATATGAATCTGATAAGTTGAGCCCAGAATACACCCTCGCTCGTGTTGCCTTGGAAGTAAAAAATTTTAGAGCTCATGAGGTTTTAGGGCTGAATATTATTTTTGATCTATTAAATATCGACTCTGCTGAAAAAAACTACAAAGATATGAGCTGTGAGTATATTGAATTGACAGGGCAACAAGATATTTATGGGCTCAACTCTATTCGAATGGCATCGCTCCAATGTAAAGAGCAGATTGATGCATTAACCGAGTGGGCGGCTAGTGCGGACACCTATGCTAAATCCAAGGTGGAAGAAGTGAGACAGCTTAAAGAGCAGGTTGATGCATTAACCGAGTGGGCGGCTAGTGCGGACACCTATGCTAAATCCAAGGTGGAAGAAGTGAGACAGCTTGAGGGAGAAGTGGGATCTCTAAAAGATAAGCTTGAGTTGTACCAGCGGCACTGGATATTTAAAGTATTTCCTCAATCCAAACCAGGGGGCTAAATAGAGAGCCTCAGATCTACACTAATTATTCTCTGGCCAGAAAAATTTTTAATTGAGAACGGTAATTAGCAAACCGTGCACTGATGTTGTGAATTATTTTGATAAGCTGACAATGATTGATATTGGAATAGTCAGCGATCTGGGCTATGGAATATAAAGCATATTTTTCATGTTAGATATAGAAAAAGTATTTGGTTTGTTTACAAAACGATAGCTTAATTTTAAGTGGGGAGCAGTATGAAAATCGGTGTTTTTACGATCGCTTCAAAGAATTATCTCGCTTATGCTAGAACATTGATGGCATCAGTTAAAGAGCATTTGCCAGAATGCCGGCGCTATTTGTGTCTTGCTGATGAGGTGTCAGGTGAATTTGAGCCTTCGAAAGAGGTTTTTGAAGTCATTCAGGCAGATCAGATCGGAATTGATTCATTTCAGGATATGACAATCCGTTATGACATTATGGAATTTAACACGGCAGTTAAACCTTTCATGATTGAATGGTTGTTCAACAATACTGATCTGGATGTCGTCATCTATCTGGATCCAGATATTCAGGTTTTCTCCAAATTTGATCGGCTTGAGGCGGTAATTGAAAGAGGGGCGTCTGTTGTCTTGATACCTCACATTACTCGACCAGTGGAAGATGGATTCAATCCCAATGACCACACTATGTTGCAGGCTGGTGTTTTCAATCTTGGTTTTATCGCGGTAAGGCGCTGTGATGAAGCCAGGCAATTCATACGCTGGTGGGGGCGGCGCCTGAAAACGCAGTGTGCTTCAGATTTTTCTCGTAATTTGTTTACAGATCAACGCTGGTGTGACCTGGCACCGTGTTTTCTCAACAATCTCCACGTATTCAAGGATCCAGGCTACAACATCGCATACTGGAATTTGATGCAGCGCAAAGTCGAGCATACTGCAGAGGGAAAATGGTTGGTGGACAGCCAGCCTCTAGTTTTTTTTCATTTTAGCGGGGTTAGCGCTGACAATAGAGAACTGGTTTCAAAACACCAGAATCGTTTCAACTGGAATGACATTGAGTTACTACAACCACTTTTCAAGGCATACTTGGATAATCTCCATCTGGCAGGGTGGAAAGCCTGTAAAAACTGGGATTATGCGTACTCTGTAATAAAACCTTCTCTTAAAATAGCCACGGTGATGCGGCAGTTTTACCGGGAAAAGCATCCGGAAACGGTTTTTTATGAAGAAAATGATATTTCAAGTTATTTAATAAATCTTTGCAACCAGCCTTCATCTATCAATGCATATGGTGATGAAACTATTATCACTGAACTCATGATGTATATCTATCAAATCCGCCCTGATTTGCGGGCGGCGTTTAGTCTTGCCACTCAAGAAGGAAGACGTGGTTTTGCTCATTGGTTTGAAATCTCGGCAGTGCGAGATTACGGTTTGCCTCAGCAGGTAATGAGGCAACTCTTATCATGTGAAAAGGAAGAGCCACCCGGGCTTAAAAAAAGAATTATCAGAATGATCTTGTCGCTGATGCATCTACTCAGGAAGCAAGCGGTGCAGTTTGGAGAGTACCTTCCTGAGGTCGCGCGCAATAAATTAAAGTATGTATGGCGCAAATTTGAGTTGACACTTTTTCGAAATTTATAACGAGCAAAATTATGGGGCTTGAGGTTTTGCATTCTTCAGCTGAGATTCCACAATTGCTGGTAGAAGATTCAATCACGCAGCTGATGTATTTAATTTGGTGCAGCAGGAAAGATCTACAGCTTGCGTTCGACCTGAGTTCGGTTGATGGTCAGCGCGCATTTTGTCAGTGGTATATGAATTCTGCATTTCGTGAATATGGACTTTCGCCAAGCAGAAAAGAACAAACTGGTAGTGAGGAGAGGGAACCAATAAAAATAAACTTTCCCTATACCATCATGATCCGGATGCAAGATGTTCTGGTGAAGCTGGCTTCGATTTTGCCTAGCTCGTTCAGGGAGAAAGGAAAGGTTGCATGGATTCATCTTCTCACTTGGGGGTTGAAAAATAGCTACGAGGTAAATGTTAATGCCATAAAAAAACCAGCGGTTGCTGTTGCTACTCATTCAAGGGAGGGAGAGCCTGGTACCAATTTGATTGGGTATGCATTTTCTGCACTTGGGATGGGGGAGCATGTTCGCATGTCGGCTGCTTCTATGGCAACAACCGATATTAATTTTGGTGTCATCAATTTTGATGTTGGCGTTTCCTCTCGACAGAAAGCTGAGCTCAGACACGGCACTTTAGAAACTACCAATCGATATAAGGCCAACATATTCCATATCAATGCCGACCAGATGTTGAGAGTGTATACAACACTTGGCGAAGATTTTTTTACTGATCGTTTCAATATTTCCTATCCATTTTGGGAACTTGCATTATTTCCAAAGGAATGGACGCCTTTTTTAAAAATGATGGATGAAGTTTGGGCACCTACAGAATTTATTCAGGAGGCTCTATCCAACGCCTTGGGCAAGGAAGTGGTTTATATGCCGGTTGGTGTTCAGTTGCCTTCGGTGAAAAACATTGACCGAGATCGCTTTGGTATCCCCCATGATAAATATGTTTTTCTTATGACTTTTGATTTTTTATCTTATATCCATCGAAAAAATCCATGGGCGGTAGTGCGTGCTTTTATCTTGGCCTTCCCAAATAAGAATGAAAACGCTGGATTGGTTATCAAAGTGATGAACGCCAATACCAGTGATGAGGGATGGAAAGAACTCATGGAGATTGCAGCATGCGACAAGCGTATCGTGATCATCAACAAAGTGATGCAGACAGAAGAGTTGTTAAGCTTGAAATTGGCATGCGATTGCTATGTTTCACTGCATCGGGCAGAAGGGTTGGGCCGTGGACCGATGGAAGCGATGCTTTTGGGCAAGCCAACGATTGTTACCAACTATTCAGGTAGTACAGACTATGCTCAGGAGACTAACTCCTGCCTTGTTGATTATTCATTGGTTCCAGTGCAAGAGGGACAATACGTTCATTGGTCTGATCAGGTATGGGCTGACCCCGATATTGAACATGCCGCATGGCACATGAGAAGACTTGCAAACGATACGACATTGTCTTCTGATCTTGGCAAGGAAGCACAGCAATTCATAGCGAACAATTTTAGTCCGAGTCGTTGCGGTAAAATTTATAAGCAACGACTTCGCAAGCTTGGACTGATCTGATCTTGAATTACAAAATGAAACGTATAATCGTTGTTGGTGCAACTGGCTACATTGGCCAATACATATTTAATAAAGCCAAAATCTATGCTCTGGCTATTGGGACATCAACAACCGGAAAGAATAAAACATTCCAACTCGATCTGGGGTATTCATCCAGTTTTGATTGGTCTTTCGTTTCTCCTGGCGATACAATTTTACTGGCCGCCGCGATCTCAGCTCCAGATATCTGCGCGAGTGAGTATAAACGAGCATGGACTGTCAATGTTACAGGCACTTCTGCATTTATCTCTGGCGCGATTGATCGCGGTGCCCGTGTGATCTTCTTTTCAAGCGATGCCGTCTATGGTGAACGCGAGGATGAGTTTGATGAGCGCGCTGCATGCAACCCGGTTGGGGAATATGCGGTAATGAAGCACGAAGTCGAACAACGCTTTGCTGGAAACACTTTGTTTAAAGCGATTCGCCTATCTTATGTGTTTTCACGTGAAGATAAGTTTACCCGTTACCTTGCCGGATGCGCCCAGCGAAACGAGCAGGCTGATCTGTTTCATCCTTTCTCCCGCGCCATTGTTCATCGTGATGATGTGGTGGCTGGGGCATTGACACTAGCCGAACATTGGGATGATTCTCCTGAACAAATTATCAACTTTGGTGGCCCACAGATTCTTTCTCGGGTGGATTTTGCGGAATGCCTTCGCGAGATTCATTTCCATGATTTGCGGTTCAAGATAATTGAGCCCGATGCAGATTTTTTTAAAAACCGACCCCGCATTATCGCGATGACATCACCAATCTTTGCCAGACTACTCGGACGGCCGCCGCACAACCTCTGTGAGGCAGCTCAATTAGAGTTTGCATTGCCATCAAAGTAACTAACAAAAGAGTTTTATGACCAAGAAAATACTGATTACCGGAATTACCGGGCAGGTTGGCTCGCAGCTTGCCGATTACATATTGGAGAACACGCCCTATGACGTAATTGGTCTGATGCGCTGGCAAGAGCCTATGGATAACCTTTACCATTTGACTGATCGGATCAACCGCAAAGACCGGATCAGCTTGTTTTATGCAGATCTCAATGATTATTCCGTGATTGCCAGGATGATCAGAGAAGTCCGGCCCGAATATATATCCCATCTGGCTGCCCAATCGTATCCGAAGACCTCATTCAATATTCCAATTGAAACATTGCAGACAAACATTATTGGCACAGCCAATCTCCTTGAAAATATTCGACAACTGAAAGAAGTCGATGGCTATAACCCTGTAGTACATGTTTGCTCTTCAAGTGAAGTGTATGGCCGGGCAAAACCAGGGGTTGCGTTATCGGAAGAGACTCGGTTTCATGGTGCCAGTCCGTACAGTATCAGCAAAATTGGTACAGATTATCTTGGGCAATTTTACGGAGAGGCTTATAGGATTCGTACGTTTGTTACTCGCATGGGTACGCACTCCGGCCCCAGACGTAGTGATGTTTTTTTCGAGAGTACCGTTGCCAAGCAGATTGCTCTGATTGAAGCCGGGCATCAGGAACCGGTTATTCGTGTGGGGAACTTATCGAGTACGCGAACCTTTCAGGATGCGCGTGATGCGGTGAGAGCGTATTTTCTGCTGCTGGAGGCAAGCGAGCGGGACAAGATTCCTTGTGGGGAATATTTCAATATTGCTGGAGAGGAAGCATTCAAACTCCCGGAAGTAATTGAAATTTTGCTTGGGATGAGTACGCGGTGCGATATCCGGGTTATCACAGACCAGGAGCGGCTTCGTCCCATTGATGCTGATTATCAGATGTTCGATAACACGAAAATTCGATCAACAATCAACTGGAAGCCGGAGATCCCGGCTCGTCAGATGTTTGCGGATTTGCTGAATCACTGGCGGGAAGAAATTTCAAAAGGAAAAATTCCCTTGAATCGGTAAGCACTTCAGTACGCTTTTTATCTTGCTCTTCACAGAATAATCCAGGTAATGACAATAATCAGAAGTCGGGCACCACTACGCCTCGGGCTGGCAGGTGGCGGTAGTGATGTGTCGCCGTACTGTGATGTTCATGGCGGCTATGTTCTTAATGCCACGATCGATCGCTATGCCTATGCTGTAATCAAGAAATTAGACGAAAATATTGTTCGTCTGATTGCAACGGATCAGCAGATGGAAATTTGCAGAGGTTTTATATTTCCACTGCCTTTGAACGGAAAACTGGATCTGCATAAGGCAGTCTATAACTACTTCATCCTGAATTACAATAATGGGATACCAATCTCCCTTGAACTGAGTACATTTTGTGATGCACCACCTGGGTCAGGTCTGGGTTCTTCTTCAACTTTAGTCGTTGCGATGATACGAGCCTTTGTTGAGCTGCTGAATTTACCCTTCGGTGATTATGATGTGGCTCGCATTGCCTTTCAGATAGAGCGTATTGAGTGCGGTCTGCTGGGCGGCAGGCAAGATCAATATTCAGCAACATTTGGTGGTTTCAACTTCATGGAATTTTATGCGGATGATCGTGCCGTTGTGAATCCGTTACGCATCAAAAATTGGATTATCTGTGAACTGGAGGCTTCGCTGGTATTGTATTTCACCGGTATTTCGCGGGAATCAGCGAAGATTATTGCAGACCAAAGTAACAATGTTAATTCAGGTGTCACCGGTGCTTTGGAAGCTATGCATGGCATTAAACGCGAAGCTTTACTAATGAAAGAATGCCTGTTGCGTGGTGACTTTGGTGGTCTCATTGAATCAATGCGTATGGGCTGGGAAAGCAAGAAACGCTCAGCCAAGACAGTTTCCAGCCCTCATATTGACGCAATCTATGAAGCAGCACTGCATGCCGGTGCGCTGGCAGGTAAGATTTCAGGAGCGGGTGGTGGCGGTTTTATGTTGTTTTTTGTACCTACAGAAAAACGGATGGATGTGATTCGCACTCTGAATAATTTCGGCGGGCAGGTAAGCAACTGCCATTTCACCAAAAATGGTACACAAGCCTGGAAGGTTAAATGAGAAGCTACATTTATTCCCAGATTCAGGAAACCCAGCAGATCGTATCAGCTATGCTGGCGGATGAGGGGTTACTGTCCCGTGTTGAAGCAGCAGCCCAAGCTTGTATCGGCTGTATGCAAGCAGGTAATAAAATCCTGCTGGCAGGTAATGGTGGCAGTGCTGCTGATGCGCAGCATATCGCTGGAGAGTTTGTCAGCCGTTTTGCTTTTGATCGGCCGGGTCTGCCGGCAATTGCGCTGACTACAGATACATCGATTTTGACTGCCATTGGTAACGACTATGGCTATGAAAATCTGTTTGCCCGGCAGGTGCAGGCGCATGCGCAAAAAGGCGATGTATTCATTGCCTACTCTACTTCGGGCAAATCTTCCAACGTTTTGGCGGCATTGCAAATAGCCAGGCAGAAAGAAGTTATTTGTATCGGCATGGCGGGTAACCGGGGTGGCCCGATGAAAAATTTATGTGACCATTATTTAGACGTTCCGTCGGCGGATACGCCGAAGATTCAGGAAGGTCACGCCGTACTGGGCCATATCCTCTGTGGCCTGGTGGAACGCACGCTGTTCAAGGCTCCCATTTGATGGAAGCCATTATTCTGGCTGGGGGGCTGGGCACGCGCTTACGCAAGGTTGTGGCCGATGTACCCAAGCCCATGGCGCCTATTGCGGGTCGTCCATTTCTGGAAATTCTGCTTGATGTGCTGGCACGTAAAGGTTTCAAGCGGATCATCCTCTCGGTGGGATTCATGGCAGAGAAGGTCAGTAGCTATTTTGGCTCGCTTCATGCGGGTATGGATTTGATTTATGTAATGGAAGATCAACCGCTTGGTACAGGCGGTGGGGTACGTCTGTCGCTTGAACAGGTGGTTTCTGACCATGTGTTTGTGTTTAACGGAGATACATTTCTGGATCTGGAAATCGATCAGGTGGAACAGCAATGGCAATCCAGGCGGCACCCGATTATTGTAGGACGGGCGGTGGCGGATACATCGCGTTATGGTCGTTTGCTTGTAAGTGATGGTGTGGTCCAGGGATTTGCCGGGAAAGATATCGCCGGGCCCGGACTGATCAACGCAGGGTGTTATGTATTCAAACGCCAACAACTGGATGATTTTCCTGCCGATCAACCTTTCTCACTGGAGTCTGATTTTCTTGCTCTGGCTGTGGCGCGTGGAGAATTTGATGTATTCGTCACGGCAGGGAAGTTCATCGATATTGGAGTGCCAGAGGATTTCCTGCGCGCGCAGACTGAACTGGCCGGATTTTGATCCGTGACCAATGCAGCACTATTCCTGGATCGTGATGGAGTGATCAATATCGACCACGGGTATGTTTATCAGTCTCAGAATTTTGAATTCGTGCCGGATATATTTGATCTGGTTCGTACAGCACGTAATCTGGACTACAAGATAATTGTCATCACTAATCAGGCCGGGATTGGTCGGGGTTACTATACCGAGGCGCAGTTTCATACGCTTACACAATGGATGCGACAGCGCTTTGAAGATCAAAATGCAAGCATCGATGCCGTTTATTTTTGCCCCTTCCACCCCGAGCATGGCGTGGGCTATTACCGGCAAGAGAGTGAGTTTCGCAAGCCTAATCCGGGTATGTTCTTTCAAGCAGCACGTGAGCACGGGTTGGATTTGGATCGGTGCGTGCTTGTTGGTGACAAGATCAGTGATATTGAAGCGGCCGCCGCTGCTGGTATTCCTGTGCGTTTTTTATTTCGTTCTACAGATTCTTGTCATGCAGCCATTTCCATATCGGAATTGGTAGAAGTGGAACAATTTCTTTTGAAAAATTTACTCGAACCTGATAAGCAATGATTCCAGTATTATGGAGATTTTGTGAAATAAAACTGCGAACCTGCTGCTATGAAGCTGAATATTGGGACTGTGCGAAGTGATTATGCTGGATTTAACAGCATCGCTCGTGTAGCTGAACAGTCGCACGGAGCATTTTCAGATTCTGTTGAAGTGGATTTCTCCAGTTGCGATTTCTTTGAAGCCAATATGGCCGCGCCATTATATGTCGTTGTAGCAAGACTTCGGGATGAATTGAACGATGTTTCACTCATCAATCTAAAGCCTGATTTAGATACGATCCTCAGAAAAAATCATTTTCTGACCAAATTTCAGAAGACGGCTCTGATAGATACCAATCAGACAACCGTTCCATTTAAAGTATTCAAGCTTCAAGCGGGGGAGCAGTTTTTCGAATATCTTGAATCTTACATGTATGGAAAGGGGATTCCGGCTATGTCAGCGGTGCTTACTAAACGATTTCAACAAAGTCTTTTTGAGATATTCCAGAATGCTGCCATCCATTCCAGATCAATATCTGGAATTTTTACCTGCGGACAGTTCTTTCCTCAAAAGCATCGACTTGATTTTACGATTGCTGATGCTGGGGTGGGTATACGAGATAATATTCGTCAATATACTGGAAATACAAAGATGAGTTCCTGTGCGGCTATTAAATGGGCGCTTACTGAAGGAAATACGACAAAAACAGGAAATCAACCTGGTGGCCTGGGTTTGAAATTGCTCAAGGATTTTATCCGGATGAATGAAGGAAAGCTTCAAATTATTTCTCGATCTGGCTATTACGAGTTCTCTGCGACTGGTGACAATTGTAAAAAGCTTGATCATGATTTCCCTGGAACATGTGTAAACATCGAGATTAACACTCAGGATACAAACAGCTATTACCTGAAATCTGAACTGAGCAGTAACGATATTTTTTGATTTTAAAGGATTCCATAATGAACGATCAGGTAAGTATCAGAGTTGCAGATCTTATTGGAGGGCCGCTGGGTATATCTGCTGAGGATGGGCAGAAGGTATTTGAAAAGGTATTACCCCTTCTAAAAAAGAGTAGGCCGGTAAACATTTCATTTGATCATGTGGACATGGTAATTTCTCTTTTTCTCAATGTTGCAATTGGCCAACTGTATGGCTCGTTCAGTGAGGATGAAGTAAAGGCACTGGTTAGAGTTGAAGGTCTTTCCGGGGACGATATGGAGCTTCTGAAGCACGTTGTTGACAATGCCAAAAAATATTATTCGAATCCGAAAGGTTATGATGCAGCATGGCAGGAAGAAGCGAATGAAGATGAACAATAAGGTGTATGACCTGTCTTCTTATTCCTTTTCATCCGGAGAACAGATTCTGGTGGATACCAACATCTGGCTTTATTTGTTTCCTGCGCCTGGAAATCCTCAGCAATTTTTTGCTCATCAATATTCAGCTGCTTTTTCGAGGCTTGTCAGTGCCCGGGCACAACCTGTTCTTGATCCTATGGTGTTGAGTGAATATTTGAACCGCTATTGCAGAATAGAGTGGGAAGGAAACTTCAAATCACAATGCCGGACTTTTAAGCAATTCAGGCAATCTTCTGATTTTCAGAAAATAGCTTTATCTGCTCATATATTTGCATCAAAAATTCTAGGCGCTTGTCAAATCCATTCAATTCCAGCGGATCAACTGGATTTCAATCAGGCTTTGGCAGATTTTAAATCCAGACGGGTTGATTTCAACGATGCGCTCCTCATAGATATCTGCAAGAAGCAAAATATGAAGTTGATGACTAATGACGCTGATTTTCAACATGCAGGTATTGAAGTACTGACAACAAATCCCCGGTTGCTGAAAGCTGGTCTGTAAAGATCATCATAATTTCTCTGACATGTTATTGAAGGCTGCTGACAAGTTGAAGTAGCGGCCTTAGTATTGCGGAAATGTTCTGGTTTGTACCATTGATGATCAGGCTGGGGTGTTCTGGTGGCTCGTAAGGGCTATTAATCCCCGTCATGTTAGGTAGCTGTCCACTCCGTGCTTTTTTGTACAATCCTTTGGGGTCGCGCTGTTCGCATACCTCTAGCGGTGTACTGATATAAACCTCGACAAAGTTTTCTTTCCCGATAAGTTGTCGGGCCATTTCGCGTTCCGCTCTGAATGGACTGATGAAAGCGGTGATCACGATCAGGCCGGCATCCATCATCAGTTTTGCTACTTCTGCAACACGGCGGATGTTTTCTACCCGGTCGGCATTGGTAAAACCAAGGTCTTTGTTTAATCCGTGGCGCATATTGTCGCCATCCAGGATATAGGTTCGTTTGCCTTGTGAGTGCAGCTCCTTTTCAAGTGCGTTGGCAATGGTGGATTTGCCGGAGCCGGATAATCCGGTGAGCCAGATGACCTTACCTTTGTGACCATTTAAACGTTCACGATCTTCACGACAAATGCTGAGGGCCTGCCGGTGCACATTTTGTGCCCGGCGCAGATTATGCATAATCAATCCCGTGGCTATCGTGGCGTGGCTGTATTGATCCACCAGCACAAAATTGCCCAGTACGGGCAATGTGGTATAGGTATCGAATGCTACCGGATGGTTCAGCGCCAGATTGCATACCGTAATATCATTTTGTTTTAGCTGTTGGCATGCTTCGTGGGCGCCAGTATTTATATCAAGGCGATATTTGATGGTAGTAATGGATGCATCGGCTTGCTGATTCGCCAGGATTAGCTGGTAGTTTCGACTAACTAATCCTGGTTCAGCATGCGTCCAGATTACTACGGCAGTAAATTGATCCGTTGTTTCCAGAGGTGAATGCGCGGCTGAAATAACATCATTGCACGAAATTTTCACCTCTTTATCCAATGCCAGAGTGATAACTTCATTCGTACGCGCTTCAAATACATCGCTATTTAAAGTGCGAATATTTTTTACCTGCGCGATTTCTCCGGAGGCAGCAATACGTACCACGTCACCTATAGTAATTTGACCATTAGCGATCATTCCGTTGCAACGATCAGAGCGGATGTTCGCTGGATTGTTTTCTTGCACCAGAAATATGAAGCGGTTGTCAGTTATTCTTGCTGTTTCTATGGTTGTCAGATAGTCAATCAGTGAGAGGCCGTCATACCAGGGGGTATGGACGGAGGGATTGAGAACGTTATTCCCCTGAAGCGACACCGTGGGTATGATTGCGGTGCTTGCAAAATCCAGGTGACTGCACAGATCGTGAAAGTCCTGTTCGATACCGTGAAAGATGTGGGGATCAAAATCTACCTGATCCATCTTGTTGACGCCGAGAATGAGATGGCGAATTTTGAAGGACGATGCCAGATAAGCGTACCATTTGGCCTGGGTTTGTATTCCGCAGGCGGCATCGATCAGAATGATTGCGACGTTTGCCTTGAAGAGTGCAGCATGTATTTCGCGGTTGTTTCTCTCGGGTTCTGTTGCAATGGTGATCGAGAATTCACGTCCTGTCGTTGAAAAAATGGACCAGGTTTCACTATCGACTGCGCCAGATTTGTGTTTGAAGTTGAAATTGTTGTCTTGTGCTGGTTGGTGGTCTGCTGCTTTGGAGAGAGTACTCAACAGGAAGTCGAATAGGGCACGCTTGCCGCTACTTTTATCCACGCAAATGAGAACGTGCAGTCTGTCAGATTGAGTGGATGTTATTAGCGGTTTGGTTGTTAAAGTCTCTTCCTGATGCATTATTTGTTAGCAGGCTGATGTGGTTGGTTACGAAATATAATTTCATTATGCAAAAAATTGATCTTACCGCCTTGCTGACAGAATTGTTGCCGATTATTCAGGCGGCAGGTGACGCTATCATGGCAGTATACCGGGCCGGGGAGATTGATTTTCAGCAGAAGGCTGATCAAAGTCCGGTTACCCGAGCTGATCTGGCAGCGCATGATGGGTTGGTGCAACGCTTGAAGTTACTGATAGCGGGCTGCCCGGTCGTATCGGAGGAAGATAAGACATCCCATCAATATCGGGATGATAAAAATCGTTTTTGGTTGATTGATCCGCTTGATGGCACTCGGGAATTTATTAACCACAATGGCGAATTTACCGTGAACATCGCTTTGATTGAAGAAGGCCGCAGTGTACTCGGCGCTGTATACGCGCCTGCTATGGATTGTATGTATTGGGGTGGTCCAGGTTTGGGAGCATTTAGAAGAACGGAATCAGGTACCCAGACGATTTGCGTGAGTTCGGAAGAGCCTGAAGATATTTGCCGTGTGGTAGCGAGCAGAAGCCATCTCGATGCCGGAACGCAGGCGTTTATAGATCGCCTGGGAGAAGTGCTATTGTTACAGGTTGGCAGTTCCTTGAAATTTTGTCGCGTGGCAGAAGGCATGGCAGATATTTATCCGCGCCTTGCACCAACCAGCGAATGGGATACCGCAGCTGCTCAGGCTATTCTGGAGGGAGCGGGTGGCAAGGTGATCGACCTAGATGGGCGAGCATTGCGTTACGGCAAATCAGGCGTACTGAATCCGGCATTCATTGCCGTGCGCGATGTTGCATTGATTCCTGTTTGATTGGCTGTGGACAGTTCAGGGATGGCTGGGGACGAATTGAGTGGTTTGCTTGATCAACAAGTAGCCGTTCTGATGTGCACATACAATGGTGCACATTACTTGCAGGATCAACTTGATTCCATCGAAAACCAGAAATACAAGAATTGGTATTTATATGTATCGGATGACGGTTCGCAAGATTCCACGCGGGATATTTTGCGCGCCTTCGAGGCAAAAACGGATCGGCTGCGTGTTATTCAGGGGCCAAGAAACGGGTTTTGTCAGAATTTCCTGTCGCTGATTTGTAATGGATTGATCAAGGCGGATTACTATGCGCTGTCTGATCAGGATGATATCTGGCATGAAGACAAGCTTTTGCGTGCTGTTAAGGTGTTGTCCGATATTTCTTGTGAAACCCCGGCACTTTATTGCTCCCGGACAAAATTAGTGGATGAGCGGAATAATGAAACAGGCTTGTCACCCTTATTCAAACATGCTCCCGGTTTTCGTAACGCACTTGTGCAAAATATAGCGGGCGGTAATACCATGGTGTTCAACCATGCGGCCAGAAAACTCATGCTGGAAGCAGGGCCGGATGCTAATTCTGTTGTACATGACTGGTTTTTGTATATGGTAGTCAGTGGTTGTGGTGGTGTTGTGATTTACGATCCTGTTCCCAGCTTGTGCTATCGCCAGCACGCCGCTAACCTAATCGGAGTAAATGATGAATTTATTGCCAGGCTCAGGCGCTTTGGCCTGATGCTGTCTGGGATGCATCGACGGTGGAATACACGAAATATCGAAGCACTGTCAGGTTTACGTGAAAAACTGACCCCGGAAAATCGTTACATTTATGATGAATTTTCCCGTTTCCGTAATGCTTCATTATGGAACCGATTGGTGGGCTTGTATCGTACCGGGATTTATCGACAGACTCTTGCAGGAAATGTCACTTTGTGGCTGGCTGCGCTATTCAAACGTCTTTAATAGTGCTGTTGCATGATTACAATCTTTGTTGTCAATTATGGCCAATCACTTTGGTTGAGCATTGATAGCAGAAACAAAGGTGCCAGTCATCACTCCGCTGTGCCGGGTTGCTGACATTTTTCTGGATTGCTTCACCTTTGCAGGGTTCGCAAAGACAGCGAAGAGACTCTGTAATTGCAAAAATAACCATCTTGCGACTGCAGGCGAAGTAAGGCAGGAAGTAATCCAGAAAATGATTCTGAAGCTTTGAATGCTCTCGCATCATCCGAGTGGGAATCTTGTATCGAATCACGCCGACATAGATGCTCTTGGGACCCGGTATTCTTACTTTTGTGGTGGCTGAAACCATCCACTGGAAACAATGATCAGGCCGGTGTCTCATGCTCTTGGGTATTTGCCCACGGCCTGATCTTTGCCAATGTTTCTTCCAGCGCACCGCGTGCCATCTCGATATCGTAGTCCACTTGTAGGCGCAACCACCATCCGTCTGACAGACCAAAAAATCGGCATAGGCGCAAATCTGTATCTGCGGTAATGGCACGCTTACCCGCTACGATTTCACCGATGCGCTGCGCTGATACGCCGATTTCCTTTGCCAGCCGGTAATTGCTCATACCCAGCGGAATCAAGAATTCATCTGCCAGCATCTCGCCGGGGGAAACCGGCGTTAATTTATTATTCATGGTTAATCTCCATCAGTGGTAATCCACAATCTCAACATCTTCTGCATCCGTGCCTGTCCAGCGGAAGCACACACGCCACTGGTCGTTGATGCGGATACTGTGCTGCCCGGCACGGTCGCCTTTCAATATCTCCAGCCGATTCGCGGGCGGTACGCGTATATCCTCAATGCACCGTGCCAAATCAAGTTGCTTGAGCTTGCGTAACGCAGGACGCTCAGTGTTGACAAATCGTGCAACTCGCCTCAACTTGGATAGGGTTTTAGTATCCGCGCACCGAAATGTCTTGATCGTCATGAGTACATAGTATTGCGTTACGATATTAGCGTCAAACGACATTACAGATTAATGCCAACTTGGAGAAACGCTGATTTATTCCGTCACCCTACGCTTTTATGCCTGCCCGGAATAAGCGTGTTTTGTGTAAAAGAGGAAAAGAGTGGAGGGGCAGGTTTGTCATGAATTGTCCTGTGGTGCATGACTGGTTTTTGTTATATGGTCGTCAGCAGTTGTGGGAGTATTGTGATTTACGATCCTGTTTTCAGCCTGCGCTATCGCCAGCATGCTGCCAACTTGATCGGGGCAAATGGTGGTTTTATTGCCAGGCTCAGGCGCTTTGGCTTGATGCTGTCTGGGATGCATCGACGGTGGAATACACGGAATATCGAAGCACTGTCAGGTTTACGTGAAAAACTGACCCCGGAAAATCGTTACATTTATGATGAATTTGCTCACTTTCGTAATGCTTCATTCTGGAACCGGCTTGCAGGTTTGTACCGCACGAGACTTTATCGCCAGACTTTTGTAGGAAATATCGCCTTGTGACTGGCCGCGCTATGCAAGCGCCTTTAGCAGTGCTGTTATAACGATGACAGAAACCGGCAACTGCATATCTGTTAGTGTTGTTTCTGGTTGTTTCTGCATTGCTTCACCTTTGCAGGGTTCGCAAAGACTACAGAAGTTGAGGTGATCATATCGTGCCCGCTTTGTCCTTGCGAGGAGGCGTGGCCGACGTGGCAATCCAATTCAGCAGGGGTGCTCATCCTCACCGCACCTGTCGGACTTATCCGATTTTCTGGCTGTGAGATCTTGCAGTGAGCCGGATATGTATTTATGAATAATGCTGGAGACAAGCGTTTGATATGGGATGCCTTCTTCAATTGCTCTGGACTGAATAGCGACAAGATCCCTGTTCGATATGCGAATATTTATTCTCTTATCCTTCTTGAAGGTAAGGTTGGCCGCAGCCTCAAGTTCTTTTCTGCGTGATTTGGTTAACGTCGATTCGTACTCGCCGGACTCCACCGCATCAAGCAGCGTTTTCTCTTCCTGTGATAGTTTTTCTTTGTTCATATTTTACCTCCGAGGTATATCCTGGTGAATTTTCTGCTGGGGATAATCGTTTTAAGAAAAATCTCATCCTGGCTTTCCACGTAGGGCACCAGATAGACATAATCATGAATCTGGATCACAAATATTCGTTGATTTGGGTAATCCGTATTATTCGGATGGACGATGTCATCCAGCAGTCCTCCGTTCAGAATACTAAAGACAGCCTCTTCAAATGACTTGCCACGATCAACTATAAGCTGTTGATTCTTGTCAGGACTCCAGTTGAAGATTTTCATGAGCGTAATACTAGCATGTGTGCGTTTTGTCATCAAATCGGGTGGAAATGGTATGGCTGGATTGTCGTAGCCTGCAAAGACAGAGGTAGTCAAAAGGGGCGATTACGATAATTTCTCCACTTTACTATTGATAATTTGATAGGTGGTATTTCCCGCGCAACATTGAAGCAATGTCGGGCCTACATGAAAAATTACCCCCGGAAAATCGTTACATCTATGATGAATTTGCTCGCTTTCGTAATGCTTCATTCTGGAACCGGCTTGCAGGTTTGTACCGCACGAACTTTATCGCCAGACTTTTGCAGGAAATATCGCTCTGTGGCTGGCCGCGCTATGCAAGCGTCTTTAGTAGGGCTGCTGTAGGGTTACGATTTTTGTTATCAATCATGGCTAATCAACTTTGGTTAAGTATTTAGCAAAAACAAAGATGCCGATCAGCATTTGGCTACAGCTTTCCAGAATCCCAGGGCGCCATCGCCGACAGCTAATTTTGGTGCATCTTTGCGACCGCGCTGTTTCAAATCCATGCTTTACGCCCGGTCTCATCAGAACCGATAATCACCAAAAGACATAATCGGTCATCCATTCGTACAGTGCTGTAGATTCCATCAGCCCAGACATAAACCTACCGTGCCACTCAGATCACGACGCGTCCAGTTTTGATAATCCTGCTCCTAGTCCTGTTTCAGGCGGCTGATCGTGGCTGCCGATAATCCCGTTGCTTCTGGCCCGAATAGATGTTTCAGCGCTTCGGAAAAATCTCCCGTTGAAATTCCTCTCAGATATAACCAGGGCAAAAACTCCTCAATGTTCCGGGTGCGCTTCAAATACGGTGATATCAGATTGCTTACCCAACTTGGAGCGATCTCAAACTTTCGGAACTTTGACTGCAATGTCTCCAAGTCCCGTTTGTATCGAACGTGCAGGCAAATAGCCATTTCTGGCTAATATCATCTTACCTTCGCCAGTTTTTAAAGTGGCGTGCTGCTCGATAAAAGTGGATACCTCCGCTTCAATAACTGCAGCCAGCATTTTGCGTGCGCCTTCTCGAAGTACTTCCTGCAATGGATCATTTTGCTCTGGTTTGTTCAGCTTTAAAATATTACTATCTGTCATACGGTGTTTTTCTTTTTATTGGTTGGTCTGCTCAGATCTTTACCAGCAGGTTACACCGCTTTTCCCTCTACTGGCATACACCAGAAATGATCATACCTCGCAGCTTGGAGACATCAAACCAGCAGGTATCCTTTCCCCTGGTAAAGGACTTGTATGAAACCCTTGGCAACAGCGTTTTGAACACAACAGTGTGATTTGACCTGCGCTTGGCCGGGCACTCCAGGGCTTATATCGGCACCCGGAAAAGAGTTCGATTTTTTACGCGTTAAACGTTAAAAATAAACTACTCACCACGCCCAGGTGCAAACAACTGTAGCGTATGGGGTTTATTTTGTTCAGTGGCCTGTGGTTGCAAAGTGTCAGTGTTGCAGTAATCATAATTGGGAAAATAGGGCACATAAAATAGTAAAATAGGAGACAGACCAAGTTTTCTACTAAGAGTGGTAATTTTGTCTTGGATAGTGGCGCTTTGGTGAAGAGATTGCAGCCACTTTGGGGCGACGGGTGACCCCGGGAAAATCCGGGTGACCTCGGAAGGTGATAGCACCAGAGTTAGGAGGATTGTTTGACTAAACGGTGAAAACCGTGGTCTGTCCCCATTTTTCTTATTAAGTAAATTTCTTATGCCCACTCAAGACGTACGTTGGCTCCAGCGCCTGGCTAACTATCAAAAAGTGCGCCAACGCTTGGTGAGTGCGGTGGAGCTGGCAGCTACCCGGGAGTTATCCGAATTGGAAAAACAGGGGCTGATTCAGTCCTTCGAGTTTGTTTTTGAGCTGGCGTGGAATGTAATGAAAGATTACTTTATTTATCAGGGTAATCCAGAAATAACCGGTTCACGCGATGCTATACGCCAGGCTTTTAAAGCCGGGCTTATCACCGACGGTGAGGGTTGGATGGAGATGATCAAAAGTCGCAACCAAACATCACATACTTACAATGAAGCGGTAGCTAATGAAATTTGTGAGAAAATTCTGAGTAGCTACCACCTGCTTTTTGCAAAATTTGAAGCAGATATGCAAACCAGGGGCGCGTGAAATGCCGAAAAAATTTGGTCTGCCTCAAGCTGCTATTACCAGGCTATGCCATATTTTTAGTCAATATCCACAAATCGACAGCGTAATTCTTTATGGGTCGCGCGCCAAAGGCAATTACCGCCCGGGTTCTGATATAGACTTAAGCATTCAGGGTGAACAGCTAGACCTGACGACTCTGCTGGCCATAGAAAACCAGATAGACGATCTGTTGTTGCCCTGGATGGTGGATTTATCATTATTCCATAAGATAGATGATCCAGACCTGATTGAGCATATTCAAAGAATCGGTATCCCCTTTTATATCCAAGTCACTCCCCGCAGGCTGGATCAGCGCAGCGCATCCGGTATCAAGGTACATCTGGCATGATTCTTAATTGTGTTGTAGCCTAAATAATGTAGTCGTGAGATTGAAAATATGAAATCCTTTTATCCTTTAAAAGGACTTCATATAACACAATCACATCGCAGACATGATATCTCGGATAAGGCATGGGTGTTATTTGAGGAGCATTTACCAGGACGCGAAAGAGCATGGGATGGAGTAGCCAGAGATAATCACCAGTTTATTAATGCTGTTTTCTGGATCATACGAACAGGAGCTCCATGGCAGGATTTGCCGCCAGACTACGGGAACTGGAGCAATACACATCGTCGTTTTATCCGCTGGCGTGACAAAGATATTTGAAAAAAGCTGCTGGAAATCCTGATTGATGATTCTGATTATGAATGGCTGATGATTGATGCCAGCCACATGCCCAACAGCTCTTTATGGCCCTCCCTATTGATGCCAAGTGCAAGGTACATCAACTTGTTGATAACCCGGTTGTTCTGCCGGATTTTCAGCACAATACAGTCCAGATAAACGATCGGGTAAATTGCATCCAGGGTAGGCGACACATCAGCGTCGTACATTTCCCTGAACGCATCAACGATGTCGCGCGTGCTCATGCCCTTGGCGTAAAGCGCCAGAATCTGGTCATCCATCTGCGTTAGACGAGTCTGGCCCTTGCGCACGATCGGTGGCTCGAAAATACCAGCCCGGTCACGGGGCACCTCAATACCAACCTTGCCATGGGCGCCCTTCAGTTGCTTGGATGATGTGCCGTTGCGGCGGTTGCCTGAACCACGCCCGGCAGGGCATAACCAAGGTGCTCGTCCAGCTCGGCTCCAAGGGCTGCTTCCACGGTCATTTTAACTAGCTGCTGGGTCAGACTACCCAGATCTGCTTCAGATTTGATATTTTTCGCCAAGCAGCCAATATGGGCTTGCCACTGGTTCAGGTCGAGTTCATTCATTGTGTCAGTAGTCATGGAAAATTCCTTCACGGGGGATGAAGGCTCGGGCACTTACACAAGATATTTTACAGGCTCCATTATTCTTCAAATATTTCTTCAATGGTCTGTGCTGTCAGAATCCGCTCACCCCAGTACAGCAGGGTTTGTGAATCTGCAGATTTGATACGGGTCTGGATAATTTCATCTGCTGGACCAAATTTTCGCTCCAGTAACCTCAGGAAAAATTCTGCTTCACCTTCCAATCTTCCTTCCTGCCGCCCTTCCTGCCGCCCTTCCTGCCGCCCCTCCTGAATACCAATCTGCCGCCCTTCCTGAATACCTATCTGCTTTCCTTCTTCAATTCCCTGCTGTTTCCAGTCTTTGGTCCAATCTTTGACGCGTTCTGAAAGCATGCTGTGTACCTCCTGTAAATCATGAATTTCATCGAAACTGATTTTTGGCATTCTGCCTGGTAAGAATACCCGTTTCAGCCAGACAGTAAATGCGCGTCGCAGGCTGTCTTGTTCCGGGGTGTGCAGCCAAGTGATTAATGCCTGTAACACTTGTTGGACATCTTCTGGGGTGCGGCTGTTCTCCAGTCGGAACAAAGCGGCTGTCAGGTTACGCAATGCTGCCAGTTCGTGTTCATGGTAACGTCCTTCATCCAGCAGTAGGTAGTTGAGCTGTGGCCGGTAACGATCCAGTCCGCCAGGCGCAGGGAAAATCAGCTCAGTTATGTTTGCCGGTGCCTGCCAGCGGTTGTCTCCATTGTACAAAACTACCGGTAGTACTGGTGGTAGCTGTTCCCCCGTTTTAATGGATTCACTGCGGATGAGGTCCTGATACAGCAGGCCGATGTAAGTCATGATTCGCACCGCCATGAACCAGTCCACGGTAGATTGAAATTCCAGCAATAAATAAACGTACAGCCATTCGTCTTGCTTGCCTTGCTTACGGCGCAAGCGCCAGATGATGTCATCCTGACGTTCTCTCAAATCATCGCTGATATAGCTACCGTTAATTTTCTCCAGTGTGGAAAAGTCGAGTTCATTAACCCAGTCTTCTTTAACAAAGCCGCGCAGCAAGTCTGCCACCATTTCAGCGTGGGAAAATAGCAGTTTATATCCGTGATCGTGATTCATCTCTCAGATTTTTATCGTGTCGCAAATACTGTTTCAGTTTGTCGTAAAAGTTCTCGTACGTACCGATTTGATAGAAGTCGATGATCATAAATTCAATAGGTATGTTTCTGGCCGGCGATCGATAAGCTATTGGATACTCTTGCTGGTTGAATCGGGACTTGTAAGCCCGAACATCGGCCAGACCTCCCGCTTTGAGCTCGCCAATTTCTGGTGTTTCGCATATCATTTCTACCTTATCTTCAATTGCCAGTTGCAGCGGCCTGTTAGCTTTATTGACATACTGGGCGAACGGATGCTTGAAACTGGTTCTCATGGACCGATATTGGATAGCAATCGACTCCATGTCAAAGCAAAAATAATCTGCCAACCGAAAGGATAGTATTGCCAAATCTGCATGGAAAATTTCCCCTGGAAAATCGCGACATCTATGACATGATGAATCTTCCCGATTTCAGGATGCTTCATTATGGAACCGACTTGCAGGTTTGTATCAACAGGCTTTTACAGGAAATATTACCCTGTGGCTGGTTATACTATGCAAGCGCCTTTGGCAGTGCCGTTGCATGATCACGATTTCTGTTGTTAGTCACAGTCAATCAGCTCTGGTTGAGGAATTACTCAAGGATTTAGCCAGGCTGGATATGTCTATGATCGCCGAGGTGTTGATTACCCTCAATATTCCCGAAGAAATTTTATTTGAACCTGATGATTTTCCCTATCCGGTCAGTGTGTTGAGAAATACTGCGCCCCGGGGATTTGGTGCAAATCATAATGCTGCTTTCCGGCAAGCAAAGGGAGAATGGTTCTGTGTTCTGAATCCCGATATCCGTCTGGTTGAGAATCCGTTTCCAGTTTTGCTTGAGGAGATTACTCGGTTATCCGCCGCAGTGATCGCACCGATGGTGATCACGCCGAATGGTGGGGTCGAGGACAGCGTTCGGCGATTTCCCACTCCTTTTTCTCTAGTCATCAAATTTCTCGGATGTGGTGATGGCCGATATATCTTCGCTGCCGAGGATGTGACGTTCAGAGCAGACTGGGTGGGTGGAATGTTCATGCTGTTTCGCGCAGGAGATTTCCGTGCGATTGCTGGTTTTGACGAGAAGTATTTTCTGTACTACGAGGATGTGGACATCTGTGCGCGCTTGTGGAAATCTGGGCGGTCAGTCCTGGCATGTCCAAAGGTCCGGGTAATTCACGATGCGCAACGGGCCAGCCGGAGAAGTTTGCGCTACATGAGGTGGCACATGGTCAGCATGTTGCGGTATCTCTGGAAGCATTGGTGACGTTTACCAAGGACGTTGGCAAATTCTGCAGAGTAAGCACATGGCAAGATCATCCCTGGTGCTCCACCAGCTTTTTCAAGCCTTCGTCTACTGATAACGGCGGCTGCCACCCGAGCAGGGTGCGGGTTTTACTGATATCCACCTGCAACGAACCTAGCAAACGCTGCGCTATTGCACCTTTACTCAGCAAGCGCGCCGCCAGGTGTAGCAGCCACACCGGTATGGCAAGTAAGTGTACTTTTTTGCCCATCGCTTGGCCCAGCCGCTGCAATAAATCGGCAGTGGATAGATCTTCTCCATCGCTTACCAGAAAAGTCTGATTGGCTGCGTTTGGGTGATTCACGCAGGTGCAGATAAGATCCACCAGATTGTCCAGCGCCACCAGACTACGACGATTTTTCACCACCGCACCCAACGGCAGAGGAAAACCACGCCGCACCCAACGCAGCATGGTCAGAAAATTACCCTTGACGCCAGGGCCATAAACCAACACGGGGCGAATGATGACCAGCTCCATGCCCATCTCCTGAGCCAGTTTGTGCAAGTCCGCTTCGGCCTCGGCCTTGGAAATGCCATAAGCATCTTCTGGCGCAGGCGTGTCATCTGCTGAATAGGGTCGCCCCGGCTGCGTGCCTTCGCCGTTGACCTTAATTGAGCTGATAAACACAAAACGCCGCATTCCGGCAGCGGCAGCCTGCTGCGCCAGGCGCAACGTGCCATCCACGTTCACGCGGCGATATTCCGTGAGTGGGTCAGTCACGTTATCTTGCATTACATGGACGCGGGCAGCGCAATGTACTATCACATCCACTCCTACCAGGGCTTGTACCCAGTCGGTGGCCGCATCCAATGTGGGTACGATTACTGCTTCATCAACCGGACACCCTGCTGTCAACGCTGAGGCTGACGTGCGAAATACAGGTCGTACCGTTACCTTTCGCTGACGCAGTGTCTGCCAGATGGCACCGCCTATAAAACCGCTGGATCCAGTCAGCAAGATGTTCATTTCATGTCCCTTGGCGTAGTATCTGTGCGCACAACAATGAACGGGCACAATTACATTCATAGCCAGGATGATTTTGTCTGTCAATTTTCTGATATTTGTTGGTAGGCATATTAGAAAATCTGGGTGGCAAAGTCTTTGAAATTGATCAAATGTTGTTCGCGATAAGCCACAGTTATGGGACCTCTGCGCGGATCCTCCATGAGCCGCGTTGCTGGCAAAATCGCAATGATCGCAAGCGCTTCAAAAAGGCATAATTGTAGAATGATGATCTATCTTGCTATACAGGCTCGTATCGTTGAACTTCAAATCCAGATTACAACAGCAGCGATTTCACGCACCCAGCTGTTCAAGGACTGTTTTCGCTTCAATCAAGTCGAGGTTGTCTACGCGTTCATTGAATCTGGAGTACACCGCATTTAAGATGCGTTTGGCATCGTCTGCTTTATTGTGTTTTCTCCAAAGTTTAGCTAGGCTCGTGGCGGCTCGAAGTTCAAATATTTTTGCATACTGATCCTGCGCGATCTTTAAGGCTTCACACAAACACTCCTCTGCTTCTTGGACTGATTGCTCGGACTGTCCGAGCAACAGTTCGCCTTTCAATCGAAACAACTCCGCTTGCCAAAACAATTCTCCTCCAGTAACAGCAAGTTTCTGTGCCTCCTCAATGGCGACCAATCCTTCGTCAATTCTATTTCTGCGTAAATAGATTTCTGCCAGTAACGCCAATGTAGACGTGTTGTTGGTAATCGCACCTGTGGCCCGGGTAGCAGCAATCCCATTAATTAATTTGACGAGGCCTTCCTCCCGTCCAATTTCGGCCAATGCCCAACCCTGAGAGGCTGTCGCCCACGCCAACCCCAATTCAAATGAGTATTGTGTTGAAACCGTAATTGCTTCATCGGTGAGCTCCAGCGTTCTCTTCGCGTTGTGGGCGCCGGCATAGATCCAGGCAAGAAAAATGAGCGTAAAAACACGAGTGAATGGGTGCTCCAGCGCCCTCGCCATACCTATCGCCTCCAATGCCAACGTTTCGGCTTGCTCAATCTCACCTAATATCCATAACGTCCTGGCCAGCAGAATCCTCGCGCTTATTCCTGAATCTTGCCCGTAGAAAAAGACTTGTGAGCGGTGTTCATCCGGAACGTCAAGGGATTTTGCGGCGGACAGATGGGTTCTGGCTTCGTCAAACCGACCAGAAAATAAGTTGATTGCGCCCAAAGCATGGTGAGCTTCAATCAGCAGTTCTGCTATTTGCTCGCGGTGAGCCAGTGCCAAGAGATCTTCAGCCAGGCCGCGCGCACGGACGAGGTGCCCTCTGAGCATAAGAACGACCCACAATCCCCGAATAACTCGAAATTGGTCCACGGAACTGCTTTGCTCCGACAACAAATCCTTCGCTCTTCGATAATTACGTTCCATTTCGTCGGACGCATATCCTTTGACGGCCAGCAATGGGCCTCCGCGTGCAAGCAGGAGTTCCAATTCCAGGGCATTTCGCTCCGGGCCTTGCGGCAGTTCCTTTAGCAAATCCAGTGCTTTGTTAAAATGATTAAGCGATTCGATATTGGCTGATTGTTTCGCATCTCTACGGGCCGCGCGATGCCAATAATCAACTGCCGGACCAATCAAACCTGCCTGTTCCAAGTGATAAGCCAAGAGTTCCGGTTCCATGTTTACCCGTTCTGGGAACCGGCTCTCCAGGGTTTTGGCAATGCGAGCATGAAGCATGCGCCGAGGTTTCTTGGGTAACATGCTGTAGGCCGCTTCCTGGACGAGGACATGCTTAAAGTAGTATGTCGCAAGAGGTATCTTGCCCTCTTGAAGAACGAGCCCGGAAGCAACGAACAGGTCGAGTGCATTCCTTAACTCGCTGTCCGGCACTTCGACAGTGGCTCGCAACAGCTCGTAGGTAAATTCGCGCCCTATTGCCGCACCGGTTTGCACAATTTCCCTGGCCGACCCTAACCGATCCACCCGTTCCATGAGCAACGCTTGCAGACTGTCTGGAATGGGCAATCCCTTTAGTGGGCCCTTCAGAGTAAATGAATTGTTGCCCTCGATCAGGAGCCCAGATCCAAGCACATTTTCCGTCAATGTTTCAATATAGAGGGGTATGCCATCGGCCTTGGCCAGAATGGCCTGCTGCACCTCGGGCGGAAGCACTTTTCCTCCTGTTATCGCCGCAATGAGTTCAGCGCTATGCCGACGTGGAAGTCGGTTGAGCGTCAGGGACGTCACGTAACTATATTCCGACCACAACGGCTTGAAGTTGGGGCGAGTTGTGATCAACAACAACACGCGCATCTGCCGAATGCGGCCAATGATTCGCGTCATGAGTTCCTGCGTTGTTGGATCAAGCCAATGGGCGTCTTCCACCGTGAACAACAGTGGACAACGATCGGCCAGCCTTTGTAGATAGTGCACAAGTGCTTCCAGTGTCATGTCTTTGCGTTTTTCGGATGGCACATTGAGAAGCGGATACCGATGATCTCCCTGGATCGAGAGCAGATCTGCCAGCAATGAAACCGTTTCCTGGCTATCGATTCTGCCTTCGATAGCCAGGGCGTCGAGCTTGTCCAGTTGTGCCTGGGCACTGTCATGACTTGCGAGTCCCGCTGTTTGCCGCAGAAAATTGATGGCCGGATAGAGCGCCGTATTGGTATGGTAGGGTGAACATTGAAACTGAATCGTCTGATACCGTTCATCTTTGAGGCGCTCACATAAACTACAGACGATTCTCGATTTTCCGATGCCGGCCTCACCGGATAGGAGCACGACTTGTCCTTCACCGCTGATGGCCTCGCGCCAGCGACCCAACAGGAGCGAGATCTCCTGTTCTCTGCCTACAAATTTGGCTAAGTGGCTGGATCGATAGGACTCAAACCGGCTGACCGACAGCCTGGTACTCAGAACCTGCCAAGCTTGGACAGGTGTGTCGAACCCTTTCAGCGAAAAGGAGCCGAGATCCAGGAATTCGAATTCATTTCCGACAAGCCGTTTCGTCGCTGGATCAATGATCAATTGATTGGGTTTTGCCAGCGTCTGGAGGCGGGCGGCGAGATTTGGGGTTTCACCAAACACTGACCGTTCCTTGGCAAGGTCCTGTCCTATTAGCTCGCCGACTACGACTTGACCAGTAGCGACCCCGATTCGTGCAGCAATATCAAACTGTAAATGGGGGTTGTCTCGATTAAGTTCCCCCACTGTATCCAGAATAGCCAGTCCAGCATGGACCGCTCGTTCCGCATCATTTTCATAGGCATGGGGGTACCCGAAATAAACCAGCATCCCATCCCCCATGTATTTTGCGATATAGCCATTGAGCCGGTCAATTGCTTGGCTACAGGCGTCCAAGAACCGTCGGATCACATCCTGGAGGTCTTCAGGGTCCAATCGGCAGGACAGTGCTGTCGAATCCACAAGATCACAAAACATCACCGTCAACTGTCGGCGTTCTGCTTGATCCCGTTCTGGACGGAATAGCTGCTCCTCCTGAATGACGTCAGCGGGCATAGGCCTCGAATCCATAACCTCAGTGTTTTGCGACAATTGAGCGATCGCGCGCAAGATTTTTTTCCGATGTCCCAGCAAAACACCCAGCGCCTCCAGATCGCCCTCATTCAGCTCGGGCAGGACATCCCAAGTGATCGCATTTTGCTGAAACGACTCGCGATATATACCTAGGCCAAGATTATCCAGCCATTCTGATATGTGATCATTCGTCATGAACAAAGTCGATGGTAGATATTCCGGCCTGCCATGGACAGGATTAACTGAGTTAAGTGCAGGAAGTTACTCGTTGCGGATCGTAATCCTTTAATCGATAATAGATTTGTGATGAACAACGCTTCCAAAAATATGATTCCTAAAGGATCTTTCACTCGAAAAATGGAACGTCAACTGGTAGGCATGGTAATGGCGGTCATCGCCTACGTGATCGAGAAAGCCGTGTTGCGTTCGATCAAGCGTAGTGGCACAAAATCTTCGGCACTGAACAGCCCGCCATCGTAAACTATTTTTGTCTTCAATGCCTTTGCAGCAGATCGATAACCAGGCCAAGGGTCAGCAGGCCTCCGACGATCCCGAATGTTATCGGCACCCACTCGGCAGTAACCGTTGACGCTGCTGTGAATCCACTGGCCAGGATACTTGCCGCAGCGGTCAGGCCGAGCGCTAGTCGTCGTCCCGTATGGCGTACTATATCCTCCAGCGAATTGGCCCGGAAATTCACCACAAGCTTTGGGCCGCCAGGGCGGGCACCAACGAAATTTTCAACTGCTTCGATCATGCGCAGGGTTCGTACTTTCAACTTCTGAGATTGATACAGCAATGTCTTCGGATTGAACGCGGTACCCATGCGTTTGGCCATCAAGCGCATCAGATACTTTCCCGCTACGTCATACGGATCGAGTGCTGGATCAAGCTCGGCAGTCGCCAGCTGTACCTGCGCGAGTGCCTTGATGGCGAGCGTGAGCGAAGCTGGTAGCGGTACTCCGTGCCGTAACGAGACCGCGCTCATTTCTTGTAGAAGCGGCCCGATCTGCATCTCGGCAAGCGAGGCAGTGCGATATTTTGCCATCACTTCCCCGATCTCACTCTGGAATCGGGCCACATCGAGGGTGCTACTATTGTCGGCGCTCGTCATCATGAATGTGACATCGGTGAGAAACGCCGCATCTTCCTGCCATAGAGCCATCAACATTAACAAGAGATGCTCACGGAGATCGGTTCCTACCACACCGACCATTCCGAAATCAAGAAAATAGATGCAATCCTTCCACCACATCAGATTGCCTGGGTGGGGATCGGCATGGAAGAAGCCATCGACGATGATCTGTTTGTAGTAGCTCTCCAACAGTTGACGAGCAGCCTGGATGCGCGCTGGACCAGCCGGCGCCTGCCTGATCGGTATACCCTGGATCTCTTCCATTACTAATAACCGAGACGTGGACAGATCCCGGTGTACGCTGGGTACGGCAAGGCGATTATAGTCTGCGAGCACCACTTGCATGCGCTCGATGTTGTCGGCCTCCTGACGGAAGTCGAGTTCACTATGGAGCGAGGTGGAGAGATGTTTGAACACGGCTTCCATATCAATCACCTGATTGAGCGCAGGACGCTTTCCGACTTTCTTCACAAACACCTGGAGGAGGGCGAGATCCTGTTCGATATCCGTGCGAGCAGTCGGTCGCTGAACCTTGACTACGACCCGTTCACCGCTTTCGAGCGTTGCACGATGGACCTGAGCGATCGTGCCAGCGGCGAGAGGCTTCGGGTCAATCGACTTGAATACATCCTCCCAGGGGACTCTCAATTCCTGCTCGGAAACTTGGACCACCTCGCTTTCCGTCATCGGCGGCACCCGGGACTGCAACAAAGAAAGCTCCTCAATGTATTCAATTGGAAGGAGATCCGGGCGAGTTGACAACACCTGTCCGAGTTTCGAGAATATCGGGCCAAGCTCTTCCAGGGCTGCTCGTAAGCGCTTGGCTTGCTGACGGCGGATAGATATATCTGGTTCGTTAGATTGGCCGAACAGTTTGAGGCCATGTTTCGCTATTACAGCTGCGATATGCGTAGCGCGGGCTGCCAGTCGAGGCTCAAAAGGCGGGATTTCACCCTCGGATAGGTGAGTTCGAGCCAAACCCGATGTCTGCTCACCAGTAGAATGCGCGGTATTTACAATAATCACGGTGCAATGGGCACTATGACTGATGCGGTTCGGTATGTTACCGAGCAAAAACTTTTTTCGACCTGCCATGCCAAAATTGCCAACCACCAGGACATCGACTGCCTTCTGTTCAGCGGCGCGGACGATTGCCAATGCCGGATCCGTATCAATGACGACCAAAGCATGCCCGCGATCCCCGGCAACCTGCCGCACAAAGTGTGCCAAATCGTTGTTGGCTGCCGCAGCGCGCGTTTGTTCGGCTTCGCCGAATTCTGTGGCGGACGGATACTGCGGCACCACTACCTCAACCGCGAACAGCTCCGCATTGTAGCGGTCGGCAAATCCAGCGGCCCACTGGACAGCTCGGTCGGCGGCTTCAGAGCGGTCGGTGCCTACCATCACGCGTTTTATGACTTTACTCTCCAGATGATTTTTCATAAATGTTGTAGAGTGGTGAGCAGGGATAGCATCGATATGACAGGATCAGCCTGGGTGGCAGGGTGTTTAAACACCCTGCCCAAACGCTTATCAGCGTGCTATTGATCTGAAACAGCCAATAGATGCTGGTTACGTAACATCTTTTTTCTCAGAGTTACCTTACATGAGTCAACGTTCCTGGCCTCCGGCAATCTTTGTTATGCAGAAACGTACAGGTATAATCAAGTCGTATGGAATTCGTTATATTAAACGATGAACTTCAAGATGAAGCTAGTTTTTTGGAGTTGCTCGCGCGTGATTTAAAGCCATTTTATGAGCCGCGTTTACCCTATCACAACTGGGATGAACATATTGAGCACGGTCTTGGTATCATCGACGACCTTTGTAAGCAGGAAAAGGCCAAAGGCAACCTAATCAATTCTTTCATGGCCAAAATTGCTTATATGGGGCATGACGCTGGTTTCCCCCATGACCTCATAGCACCTGTCTGGGAAAAATATGGCAGTAAAGAGGAGTATTCAGCTCATATAATGAATGTCCTCCTGCAAAATTACGGGTTCGAAGAATCATATATTCGAGATGTTCAAACATGCATAATGTTTACAAGGATGGGTGAACAGCTACCAGAAAATGTAGATGAAGAGCTTGGTAACACAGCTAAAGCTGTGCGCACCGCTGATCTTTCTCATGTCTTTGGGCCTTACAAGAACTTCGTTATCAATAGCTTCAAGCTTATGGAAGAAGTTAAAATGTACGGTCGAGAGCCAGTCCTGGCAGAATTCAAAAATAGAACCAGATTTGTGCTGACAAATTACTTGAGTCCCGATTTTATTCCTTCTGGTACTTACAGTATTGTTGATGGCATGAAAAATATTGAGCGTTTTTGTAAAGATTCACCAAGCCGTTTATTGAAAGTTGTCGGGAAACAGGCCAACCGTTTCGCAAGTCTTATAAAGAAAGCTGCTTAAAGACCTTTAGATACGATACTAGCTGTTTAGTCCCACAATATGTTGGTATGAATTGATCTTGAACCTTTCCGGCTCTTTAGAACCTGTTTGTGCTCTTTTGGGCAATAGCGTTAAAAGTATCAGGTGGATAAATTGCAGGCTGGTATTGAGTTTGCGCGCGCAGTTCTTCCATAATCGCCGGTATTTTTCCAGCCATGAAAAAGTTAGTTTCGCAATTCAACACCCGGGAATGACCGCAAAAGTGTGCGGTTCACTTCTCCTGGTGATCTGCACCGTGATCACCTCACCCAAACACGACCTGACTACCTCGGTAAATGGTCGACCTGTATAGCCAGAATCCGCAAGTATGCTCACAATACGACTGGACAGTCGGGATGCTTGGCGTTAATGCAGCAATAGTGCCCTTGCGATCGGTAACGTCCGCAAGGTTGTCGCAGCAATGGTGTGAGGCAATCCCAAGGTGTCAACAGCAATATGTTGTCTCGTTTGATTCCGGACACTTTCTTACCTGCATTGTATGTTTCTGCCAGCCCGAATACGGGGCTCTGATCTCAAATCGACCAAATCTATTGGTCGGCCCGTGGATTCGGCTCATCCATTGATAAGTGAAATTTTCTTTTGGACTGAGGGCAGTTTTTTTCCAAAATAGCAATATCAAGGTCACTTAGTGTTTTATCAATTACTTGTGCTTGTTTGTTACAAATTTCCCGGATTGATCGCTCGCTGATGTTTCTCGATTTCGCTGCCCTCGATACTTTACGTAACCATCATCCGGCATGGCGGTTGTTGCGCTCGGATCATGCACCGCTGGTGGCGAGCTTCCTGCATCGCGTGTTTGTGGTGCCTAACGTGCGAGTGATGGCGGCGGCAGATCTGGCTGAAGCACTGGAGGATGAGCTGTATGCCCTGCGTCAGCAGTTGGGTGAGGCGGCTTTTCCCAAGTCGGCACTAGATTATCTGAACGACTGGACAGCGCCGGATAAAGGCTGGTTGCGCAAGTTTTATAAAACAGGCACGGACGAAGCGCAATTCGATCTCACACCGGCCACTGAAAAAGCGATTGCCTGGTTGGAGCAGTTGTCTGAGCGACGGTTTGTCGGGACTGAATCACGCTTGCTCACGCTGTTTGATCTGCTTAAACAAATGAGTGAAGGCAGCGAAGCCGATCCAGCCATCCGTATTACCGAGCTGCACAAAAAACGTGAGGAGATTGATGCCGAGATTGCACGGATAACGTCGGGTGAGGTTCCGCTGTTGGATGACACGGCAATCAGGGATCGTTTTCAGCAGTTTATGCAGGGTGCGCGTGAGCTGCTCACCGATTTTCGCGAGGTGGAACACAACTTTCGCCAGCTCGACCGGCGTGTACGCGAACGCATCGCCCTGTGGGAAGGTAACAAGGGCGAATTACTGGAAGAAATCATGGGCAAACGTGATGCCATTGCCGATTCTGATCAGGGCAAAAGCTTTCGCGCCTTCTGGGATTTTCTGCTGTCCAGCCGCCGGCAGGAAGAGTTGACCGAATTACTGGAACGAGTACTTGCGCTTCCGGCCGTGGCCACCTTGCAACCTGATGTGCGTACGCATCGCGTGCATTATGACTGGATGGAAGCTGGGGAACATACCCAGCGTACTGTGGCGGTTTTATCACAGCAGTTGCGCCGTTTCCTGGATGATCAGGCCTGGCTGGAAAATCGCCGTATCATGGATATTCTGCATGGTATCGAAAGTAGGGCATTGGCACTGCGTGCCCATTGGGGTAAAGATTGGCCACCATCAGGTGCGATGATGGAGATAGCACAAGCGCAGGCTGATATTGAGCTGGTCATGGAGCGTCCCTTGTTCACCCCCGCTGTAAAACCGGTTATCGCCAACCTTGCTTTGCAGGCAGGTGACGTGGATATAGATCCTTCTATCTTGTTCGAGCAGGTAATTGTGGATAAAGCGCAATTAACTCGCCATATCCGCCATGCCTTGCAGGATAAAGCTCAGATCACCCTGCGTGAACTGATTACTGCTCGACCTTTACAGCATGGTTTGGCTGAACTGGTAGCTTATCTGCAGTTGGGGAGTGATCACTTTAACGCGGTGATTGATGAAAACACTCTGGAATTTATTCACTGGCAATCTCTGGCGGTCAATGGTGAGCCCATTAACCGATGTGCGCGATTACCACGGGTTATTTTGATGCACCTGTCATGAAAAATAATTAGTGTATTACCAAAAATCAGTTTGAGAAAAACAGGGAAGTGATGGAAGAAGATTTTAGTAGCAATGACGACAATACACCAGTCAGAGAACCGGATCTGTCAGTGCTGTTAATCGGGCTGCTCAAGGGTGTTCAGTATCGTGAGCAGGATGAGCGCCAGTGGGCAGCGTTGCTGAACCTGCAAGCCCGCGTGCGTGATTATGTGGCGGTACTCAATCTGGATCTGGTGCTGGACGAGGCTGAAGGTTACGCTTTCCTGAAAAGCCGTGCAGAACCTTCAGAGGATGATCCGGCGCCGCGTCTGCCTCGATTGATTGTACGGCGCCCATTGTCGTTTCCGGTCAGTTTACTGCTGGCTTTGCTGCGCAAAAAGCTGGCTGAATTTGATGCTGGAGGCGGTGACACACGCCTGGTGCTTTCCCGCGATGAGGCTGTGGAGCTGGTGCGAGTATTTCTGCCGGATGGAACTAATGAGGCCAGGCTGATTGATCAGATCGAAGCCACACTTAATAAGGTGGTGGAATTAGGTTTCCTGCGCAAGCTCAAGCCTGTCGGCGGAAGTTCAGCAGGAGAGATCAGCTTTGAAGTACGGCGCATTCTCAAGGCTTTTGTCGACGCACAATGGCTGGCCGAATTCGATACCCGGCTGGCGGTATACCAGACTGCCTTGTCGGGAACCCTCTCGGACGCGGTATCCGCCAAGGAGGTGCATGATGAGTGAACCACAGACCTTGAATCTGAATTTTGTGGCGGACGATGCTTTGTCGGGATTCCGGCTTACCCGGCTGGAGGTATTCAATTGGGGTACTTTCGACGATCGCGTCTGGACGCTGCAGCTTGATGGCAAAAATGGCCTGCTTACTGGCGACATTGGTTCTGGCAAATCCACGCTGGTAGATGCGATTACTACCTTGCTGGTTCCTGCCAACCGGATCGCCTATAACAAGGCAGCGGGCGCGGACAGTAAGGAACGCACCTTGCGTTCCTATGTACTCGGACATTACAAGTCCGAGCGCAACGAAGTTACTGGTGCGGCCAAGCCTGTTAGTTTGCGCGGCCATAATAACTATTCCGTCATCCTCGGCGTGTTCCACAATGCGGGCTACGATCAGACAGTGACGCTGGCGCAGGTGTTCTGGATGAAGGAAGCACAGGGGCAGCCTGCTCGTTTTTTTCTGGGAACTGAACGTGATTTGTCGATTGTGGAGGATTTTTCCAATTTTGGCACCGATATTACTGCCCTGCGCAAGCGGCTGCGCGGATCGGGTGCAGAGCTGCGTGACAGCTTTCCGCCCTATGCCGCGTGGTTCAGGCGCCGTTTTGGGATTGAGAATGATCAGGCATTGGAATTATTCCATCAGACAGTATCAATGAAATCAGTCGGCAATCTGACCGATTTTGTGCGCAGCCACATGTTAGAGCCATTTGAAGTCGCTCCGCGTATTCAGGCCTTGATTGGCCATTTTGATGATCTCAATCGCGCACATCAGGCTGTACTCAAGGCACAACAGCAGGTGGAACTACTTACACCACTGGTGGCTGGTTGTAAGCAGCATAGCGAGCTGGTAGCGGAGATGGCTCATCTGCGTTATTGTCGCGACAGCCTGCGGAGTTACTTTGGCCGGCTGAAGCTGGAGTTGCTGGACAAACGCCTGGGCTTATTACATGAAGAATGGAACAGGGCAGATGCGCAGGTGCGGCGGCTGGATACGATACGTGAAGAGCAAGGTGGTCAGCTCGATGAGCTGAAGCAGGCGATCAATGATAACGGTGGAGACCGTCTGGAACGATTGGCGCGCGATATTCGTGAAAAGGAGCAGCGCCGGGATGCGTGCAAGGCTAAAGATGAGCGTTACCGCGAACTGATTGTTGTTCTGGATGATGGGGCTGTGGCCGCCGCAGCAGATGAAGCTGCTTTTGCCGTACAGTATGCCCGGTTCAAGGATTGGCGTGAAGAAACCCGCAACCGCGATGCAGATCTGCAAAACACCCTGACCGAGCAGGGAGTGACCTTGCGTCAGGGTAAACAGGAACACGAGTTGCTGACCGCTGAAATCGACAGTCTTAAACGTCGGCGCAGCAATATCGATGATCAGCAGATCCAGATCCGTGCTGCTTTGTGCACCGCACTGGGGTTGGATATTGATGCCATGCCTTTTGCTGGTGAGCTGATTCAGGTGCGTGAAGATGAACGTGACTGGGAAGGTGCAGCCGAACGTCTGCTGCGTGGTTTCGGGCTAGCCTTGCTGGTGCCGGACATACACTACAAGGCAGTGGCGGAGTGGGTGGATGGTAGTCATTTGCGCGGCCGTCTGGTCTATTTTCATGTGCGCGCCCGCAAGCCATCCGATCTGCCAGAGCTGAACCGCGATTCATTGGTGAGAAAACTCTCGATCAAACCCGATTCACTCTATTACGATTGGCTGGAACGCGAGCTCGCGCATCGCTTTGATGTGGCCTGCTGTGTAACGCAGGAGCAGTTTCGTCGTGAAACACGTGCGATCACCCGTGCCGGGCAGATCAAGGATCCGAGTGGTCGGCACGAAAAAGATGATCGGCACCGCATCGACGATCGCAGCCGCTATGTGCTGGGTTGGAGCAACGGTGCCAAGATCGCAGCGCTGGAAGCCAAACAACGCCAGCTTGAAGTTCGTCTGAGCGAAGTTGGCAGCCAGATCGGCAAGATTGATGCAGAGCGTAAAGTGTTGCAGGTGCGACTGGATGCACTCACACGACTGGAGGAATTTACAAGTTTTGAGGAACTCGATTGGATCAGTGTGGCAACAGACATCGCGGCACTGGAAGATGAGCACCGAAAACTGGAACAGGCTTCCGACGTTCTCAAACAATTGAATGAACGTCTGCGGGAATTGCAGCGAATGTTCAAGGAAACCGAGGGGGAGTTGCATGCTGCGCGCGACCGTCGCGCCAAAGTGGAACAACGCCTTGCGGATACAAAAGAGTTGCGCGCACAAACGGTGATACTGATTCAGGATGTCGTCATTGATGCTGCTTTTGCGGCTACCCTTGAAATTTTGCGTGCCGAGGCGCTGGGCGAACATCAGCTGACGGTGGGATCCTGCGATAACCGTGAACAGGATATGCGCGCCTGGTTGCAAGGTAAAATTGATGCTGAGGATCAGAAAGTCAAACGCCTGGCCGAGAAGATCATCAAGATGATGACCTCATTTAAGGAGGTCTTTAAACTTGAAACCGCTGAAATCGATGCCAGCCTGGAAGCGGCGTTTGAGTATGAAAATCTGCTCGGTCAGCTGAATCGGGATGATTTGCCGCGCTTTGTTGCTCGCTTCAAGGAGCTGCTGAACGTCAATACCATTAATGAGATTGCCAATTTCAACGCTCAGCTGGCGCGTGAACGCGAAACCATTAAGGACCGTATTGTTCATATCAACCGGTCATTGGGTGAGATCGACTATAACCCAGGACGCTACATTGTGCTGGAATCGCAGACCAGCCCCGATGCAGAGGTTCGTGATTTCCAGCAGGAATTGCGCATTTGTACCGAGGGCGCAGTAACCGGATCTGACGATGCGCAATATTCCGAGGCTAAATTCTTGCAGGTTAAGGCGATTATTGATCGGTTCCGTGGTCGCGAAGGTTTGTCGGAGCAGGATCGACGCTGGACGGCCAAAGTGACGGATGTGCGCAACTGGTTTCTGTTTGCGGCCAGTGAACGGTGGCGTGCGGATAATAGCGAATATGAGCATTATTCGGATTCCGGTGGTAAATCTGGTGGCCAGAAGGAAAAGTTGGCCTACACTATTCTGGCCGCCAGCCTGGCTTACCAGTTCGGTCTGGAATGGGGTGCGGTACGTTCACGTTCTTTCCGCTTTGTGGTTATTGATGAGGCATTTGGACGCGGCTCGGACGAATCGGCCCAATACGGCTTGAAGCTGTTCCGGCAGCTTAATCTGCAACTACTGATCGTTACACCACTGCAGAAAATCCACATCATTGAGCCCTTCGTTTCCAGCGTGGGTTTTGTACACAACGAAGGTGGCCGCGCCTCTCGCCTACGTAATCTGTCTATCGAGGAGTACCGGGCGCAAAAAGACGAAGACACAACGATTGTGCAAGCATCCATTGCCCACAAATTTCCACAGTGATGTGGACTCGCTCGAAAGATCTGCAAGCACAGTTGGCACGGTTATGGGTGCGTGGTGAGTTGCTGCGTGATGTTGTCACTGGCAATACGCGCTTTCCGTTGCGCCTGACGCTCAAATCGCCAGGTTCGACAGACATTACCGAGCGATTTGATGCTGTCCGCACATGGGTTGCGGAACTGACCAATGTTAATCGCTTGCGTGTGGAATGGCAGGAAGTCCGCCATCGGGTGCAGGGTTTACAGAAGCTGCCTGCCAGTGTCTGGATCGATTCGATGGATGATGCACTGACCTGGCTTGGCAAACGCGATGATTGGCTGCGGTTTTCCAGATTGGTTGAGGCGACGCGACAGCAATATCCATCCCTGTTGCCCTGGCTGGAAAGACGACCCTTGCAGGCGCTGGAACTGGAGGCCGAGTGGTTGCGCTTACTGGCAGTGGTGGACTGGGTTGCAAATCATCCCCGCCCGGGGATTTATCTGCGTCAGGTGGATGTGCCTGGCGTGCACAGTAAGTTTATTGAAGCACAACGTGCAGTGTTGTCTGAGTTGCTTGATCTGGCATTGCCTGTCGACAACGTGGATGCCAGTCAGACTGGTATTGCCCGATTTGCTGCCCGCTATGGCTTTGTAGAAAAGCCTGCCAGGATTCGTTTTCGTATCCTGGATCCTGAAATACAAATCATCGTGGGTATCTGTTGTCCGGATATTACGCTGGATGCTGGTAGCTTTAGCCGATTGACCATTGGTATCCAACGGGTGTTTATCACTGAAAATGAAATCAACTTTCTGGCTTTGCCCAATGTCCCTGCTGCCATGGCTGTTTTCGGCTCCGGCTACGGTTGGGAAGCGCTTGCTCGGAGCCGTTGGTTGGATCGCTGTGTGATCCATTACTGGGGAGATATCGACACTCACGGCTTCGCCATTCTTGATCAACTGCGCAGCCATTTTCCGCATGTTTCATCTCTGCTGATGGATCGCGCGACTCTTGAGGCGCACACTGCTTTCTGGGGCCGGGAAGACAAACCACAGCGGAATGATTTGCACCGATTAACTCAGGAAGAATCGGATCTATACGATGCTCTGCGTGACAACCGTATCCGTGAGGGGCTGAGGCTGGAACAGGAGCATCTGGGCTTTGGCTGGGTACGTGAACGGATTGATCAGCTGTGATGCGATATGATATTTGGGTGGATTTTCAAGTGAACCTGTAAACCGGGATATCATGTTACGTTTACTGGATATTGTGCTGGCAGTCTTGGGTATTCTGGTTACCCTGCCGCTGTTGGCGATTCTTTATGTGGTTGGGTTGTTCGATACACGATCACCATTATTTCGGCAGATAAGGGTAGGAAGACAGCAGAAGCCATTTGTCCTGGTTAAATTTCGTACTATGCGGCCAGGTACGGCTTCTGTTGCCACGCATCTGGCGGATGTCTCGGCTATTACTTCTTTTGGTAATTTTTTGCGAAAAACTAAGCTGGATGAGCTGCCGCAACTATGGAATGTACTCAAGGGGGAGATGAGCCTGGTTGGCCCCCGGCCTTGCTTGCCAAATCAGCTTGAGTTGATCGGAGAACGAGTGCAACGGAGAGTCTTTGATGTGCGTCCGGGTATTACAGGGTTGGCGCAGATTCGGGGTATTGATATGTCTACCCCTGTGCTGCTGGCAGAGGTTGATAGGCAGATGATCAAGACGTTGTCGGTGGTGAATTATTTTAAGTACATTGTACTGACAGCGACAGGTCGTGGTGCAGGGGATCGTGTAAGAGAAAAATCCGGTTGATTAAGTTTTATGGTTAAAAATTACTTCAGACAGTTTGCACCCTCAGTGTTGACCTTGTCCCGTACGATGAAACGGCTAATTGCCCTTTCTGTAGACTTCAGTTTGTGTGTTTTGACAGTCTGGCTGGCTTATTACCTGCGTTTGGGTGAGTTTGTCAGTTTTACCAGGCAGGGTCCATGGGCAGAGGGCGCCATTTGGGCAGCGGTAACCTCCGTTGTACTGGCGCTGCCTATTTTTATTGTTACTGGTCTTTATCGTGCCATTTTCAGATACAGTGGTTGGCCGGCGTTATTGACGGTAGCACGTGCTATCAGTATTTATGGGCTGATCTATGCCACCATCTTTATGGTTATCGGGCTGTCAGGTGTTCCACGAACAATCGGTATCATTCAGCCGATTCTGCTACTCCTGTTTGTCGGTGCATCGCGTGCGCTGGCACGTGTGTGGCTAGGAGATCAGTACCAGAATATTTTGAGACATATTTCCCGGCCCCGGGCACTTATTTATGGTGTTGGCCGAACAGGTCGTCAGTTGGCAGTAGCCATGGCCAATAGTCCGGAAATACAGATAGCGGGGTTTCTGGATGATGATGATCGCTTGCATGGACATGTACTCAATGGTTTGCCTATCTATAACCCGGGTGATCTGACGGCCCTGGTTTCCACCTTGAATATCAGCGATGTCTTGTTGGCAATGCCGGGTGTTTCACGCCGTCGTCGTAATGAAATTTTATGCCAGATTCGTGATGCGCGTGTTTCGGTACGGACATTGCCCAGTGTGACTGATCTGATCCAGGGTAAGGTGGGTATTACAGATTTGCGTGAACTGGATATTGATGATCTGCTCGGGCGTGAACCGGTAACACCGAATCATATTCTGTTAGCGAAGAATATCCTGGGTAAAGTGGTGTTGGTGACGGGGGCGGGTGGATCGATTGGTAGTGAGCTTTGCCGCCAGATTCTTGTTGTGGGGCCGATCAGGTTACTGTTGGTCGAACAGAATGAATTTGCGCTTTATATGATTCACGAGGAACTGGAGGGGAAGCTTGCCGGCCGTGATATTGTGTTGGTGCCTCTGCTGGCATCAGTACAGGATGAGGGCCGTATGCGGGAGATCATATCTACTTGGCACCCGGATACTGTCTATCATACCGCTGCCTATAAGCATGTGCCGCTGGTGGAGCATAATCCGGCAGAAGGCATTAAGAACAATGTGTTTGGTACGCTCCATCTGGCACGGGCCGCCGAGGAAAATGGTGTGATGGATTTTGTGCTGATCAGCACAGACAAGGCAGTGCGACCTACCAATATCATGGGTGCGAGCAAGCGCTTGGCAGAACTGGTATTACAGGCTCTGGCCGATAACAATTCCGCTACCCGATTTTCCATGGTGCGTTTCGGTAATGTACTGGGTTCATCGGGCTCAGTGGTGCCGAAATTCCGTCAGCAAATCCGGGAGGGGGGTCCGATTACGCTGACTCATCCGGAGATTACCCGCTATTTCATGACAATTCCGGAAGCGGCTCAATTGGTTATCCAGGCAGGGGCAATGGCCAGGGGCGGGGGGGTGTTTGTGCTGGATATGGGAGAATCCGTGAAGATTATGGATCTGGCACGCCACATGATTGAGCTTTCTGGTTTGACTGTCAGAGATGAGCAGAATCTGGAAGGTGACATTGAAATTGAGATCACCGGTTTGCGCCCCGGTGAAAAGCTTTATGAGGAGCTGTTGATTGGGAATAACCCGGAACTGACCTCCCATCCGAGGATTATGAGAGCGCATGAAGATTCTGTTCCTTGGGCAGAGCTGGAAGGTAAGCTGAGTGCTTTGGAGATGGCTTTAAATGTGAATGATGTCGGTGTCATCCGGTTGATGATGGCACAACTGGTTCCTGGTTATATCCCCAATCAGGAGATCGTAGATTGGGTGTATCTTGCGCAGGAAGACGAAGCACGGGCAATGGAGTTGGGCAGCAAGGGGACTTCCGGATAAAAGTAAGTAACTCGCTGTTCATTTGTGTATTCCGCAGCGTGCGTTATAAATCACGCCGTTGCAGGCAACGTAGTCGCGCAGGAGCGTGCAGGCGGTATCACGCAACAGATCAGTTGTCACGATGATACCGCGAATTTCCAATTCATCAATCCAGTTCTCTGGTCGAGGACCTTCGTCGAAACCGATTGCCTCCACATCCTCACCGCGTGCAGCACAGACCAAACTGCGTACGCCGGACCAGATCACTGCACCAAAGCACATTACACAAGGTTCGGCACTGGTTACCAGTTCACAGGCAGGCAGACCGTCAGCGCTCAGATCGTGGCTGCCCAGTTTTGCCTGCGCCAGCGATAACGCAAGTATTTCGGCGTGAGCAGTGGAACAGTGGCTTGATACCACCCGGTTGGTACCGGCTGCAATCAGCAAGCCGCTGTCGCGCTCGAATACCGCCGCAGCAAAGGGGCCACCATCTGTAGCTATATTGATACGCATGAGTTCAAGCACATAACTCATGCGTGCTTCAGGTTTAATCAGCACGCGCGGCTCCATATTTGCCTGTACAAGGAAAGCTGGCAGTTTGATGTGCAATGTAGTGCTTATGCTCATAGGGCAACTTTACACTACTGTCGATCAATGCGGGTAGCGCTTAGTGTTACTTCGGCACAATCGAATCTTCATTGTTATAAAAATTGATTTTTTTGTCTGAAAGCCATTGGTACTGGCCTGATATCCAGCTGGTGTGGTTACCAGATTAAAGTCAGCCCGCAAGCAGCCGATAAAGTCTGAAATTCATAAAAGGTTTTTCAGTCATGTTGGTAAGTATCGGATATCTTATTGTCATTGTCTCTGTGTTTGGTGGATTTGCTCTAGCGGGCGGCCATCTGGGATCATTATTTCAGCCGGTCGAGCTGCTCATGATTGCAGGTGCCGCGCTGGGTGCATTCTTCGTCGGTAATTCCGGCAAAGCAATCAAGGCTACTTTCAAAGCGCTTCCTGGTGTTTTTCAGGGTGCCCGATATACCAAGGTGGTCTACATGGAGCTGATGACACTGCTCTATGAAGTGCTCGGCAAAATCCGCAAGGAAGGACTGATGTCGATTGAGGCGGATGTGGATGATCCTGCTAAAAGTCCGTTGTTCACAAAATATCCCAAAATCCTGTCGGATCATCATGCCATAGAATTCATTACCGATTATCTGCGGCTGATGGTTGGTGGCAATCTTAACCCCCTGGAAATTGAAAATCTGATGGATGGTGAAATCGAAACGCATCACCAGGAAGGGGAAGTGCCCGTGCATGTTATCGGCAAGATGGGGGATGCACTCCCAGCTTTCGGAATTGTGGCAGCCGTGATGGGTGTGGTGCATACCATGGCGTCAGTCGGCATTCCACCGGCAGAGCTGGGCAAATTGATTGCTGCGGCATTGGTTGGGACGTTTCTTGGGATTTTGCTTGCCTATGGTTTTGTCAGTCCTCTAGCCAGTCGCCTGGAACAGAGATTGCATGAATCAAGCAAGTTGCTGGAGTGCATCAAGGTTACGCTGCTGGCTAATCTTAACGGCTATGCACCGGCGCTGGCAGTGGAGTTTGGCAGGAAAGTGCTCTTTTCCACTGAACGGCCATCGTTTATCGAGTTGGAGAAGCATGTCAAACAGAGTAAGGCCAAGTAATGTTGTTTTCCCGGGTTTTTTTGTTTCTGTATGAGGTCGCGAATGGCTGAGGACTTTTCACAAAAACCAATCGTCATCAAACGCATCAAGAAGATAGCGGGAGCGCATTATGGTGGCACGTGGAAAATTGCCTATGCTGACTTCGTTACCGCCATGATGGCCTTTTTCCTGTTAATGTGGTTGTTGGGTTCAACTACGCAGGGGGATAAGGAAGGTATTTCTGAATATTTCAAGATGCCTTTAAAAGTTGCGCTGCTTGGGGGAGATGGCAGCGGGGACAGTACCAGTGTCATTAAAGGAGGTGGTGATGATCTGAGCCGGCGAATCGGTCAGATGAGGCGATCCGATTTTGATGACTTGAAGCAATCTCTTGATATGGATGCGCTGCAGACTCTCCAGGATCGTGTTGAACGGGAACAACTGGAAAAACTCAAAGCCAAAATAGAAGATGCAATCAACAGTAATCCGGTACTTAATAAATTTAAGAGCCAGCTGTTACTCGATATTACCTCGGAAGGTTTACGCATCCAGATTGTTGATGAAAAAAACCGTCCGATGTTTGCTATCGGAAAAGCAGAATTGCAGCCGTATACCAAAATGATTCTGCATGAAATCGGCAAGATGCTGAATGATGTCGGCAATAAAATCAGTCTTTCTGGCCACACTGACGCGACTCCCTATCCCTCCGGTGAAAAAAGCTACAGTAACTGGGAATTATCGGCGGATCGTGCCAATGCTTCCCGGCGTGAGCTGATCGCGGGTGGAATGAATCCGGAGAAAATGTTGCGAGTGGTCGGGCTGTCTTCCGCGGTGATGTTTGATAAAGAAGATTCATTCAGTCCTTTTAACCGGCGGATCAGCATTATCGTCATGAATAAAAAAGCCGAGGATGCCATTACTCGTGAAAGCCTGGGTGAAGTAAACATCCATAGTGAAGAAGAAGTCAGTCCGCAGATTGTGGATGGAAACAATGCCGTATCCAACTGAGACTGTTCATCGGTGTGCTGCTTCCGAATCACTGCTGAAAAAGATCTTTGTAGTGCTGCCGGGCAGTATTTTGCTTGTATGTTTGCTTGGGGTAATTCTGCCGTGGCCGCTCACGCTGCTGCACGCAATCTGGCTGCAGGGAGTGATTGCTGCGCTCATGAGTTTCTATCTGTTGCGCTTGCCAGTCTGGCAGGCGGTTATTCATCTGTTCTTTTTCCCGGCGCTGCTGTCGGCGATATCAACACTGAAGCTGTCTGCTGACTGGTATCTGGCTGGTTTTATTACACTCATGCTAATTTTTGGAAGAATACATCACACACGGGTGCCGTTGTTTTTGTCTAGCCAGGAGGCGGTTGATACACTGGCTGGATTGCTGCCGCAGGATTGCAACTTCAAATTGATTGATCTGGGCTCGGGGTGTGGCGGGCTGGTATGCAAATTGGCGCGGATGTTGCCGCATGGCAGCTATCACGGCATTGAGACCGCCATGCTGCCCTGCTGGATCAGTAAGTTGAGAGCAATGCCATCCGGGCAGGATTGCCGGTTTCAGTGGGAAAGTATCTGGCGGCATGATCTGTCTGGATACGATGTGGTATATGCCTATCTTTCCCCTGTGCCCATGCCCCGTTTATGGGAGAAAGTATGCCGGGAAATGCGTCCGGGCAGCCTTTTCATCAGTAACACCTTTATTGTTCCAGGCGTCATGCCTGATCGGTGTATCCAGCTGGATGATTTCAGTGGTGCTGCACTTTATATCTGGCAAATACCTTGATGAAATTCTGCGTTATTGTCGTCGCCAGGTTGTTCCTTGCGGACCGTCTTCCAGAATAATGCCGGCTTCGGCCAGTTGCTGACGCAGTGCATCAGCCTGCGCAAAGTTCTTCTCCTTGCGCGCCTGTAATCGCTGCTGGATCATGCGTTCAATTTCTTCTGTGGAATGGTGGTCATTCTGTGGGTGTGCGGGATGTTGCAAATATTGCCTTGGTGATTGCTGTAACAGACCCAGTATTCCACCTAGAGCCTTGAGCAAACTGGCATAGTGTGAATCGCCCGTCCGGTTTGCTTCGCTTGCCAGATCGAACAGCACCGCAACTGCCTCTGGTGTGTTGAAATCATCATTCATCGCTGCCATGAAACGCTGAGCGTAGCTATCATTTACCCAGTCAATCGTAGTAGTTGCTTCTTCAGCTGCCTGTGTCTGTGATGGCGCATGATTCTTCAGCGCTGTGTAGAGACGTTCCAGTGCGTTTCTGGCATCGTTGAGGTGGGCATCAGAATAATTGAGCGGGCTGCGATAGTGTGCCCGCACAATGAAAAAACGAACTACCTCGGGCTGGTAGCGTGCCAGCACTTCCCGCACAGTGAAAAAATTACCCAGCGATTTGGACATTTTTTCATTGTCTACGCGCACAAATCCGTTGTGCATCCAGTAATTAACATGGGGGTGGCCGTGGACGCCTTCACTTTGCGCGATTTCGTTCTCGTGATGCGGGAATTGTAAATCCTGACCGCCCCCATGGATATCAAACCGCTCACCCAGGTAGTGTCCGCTCATGGCGGAGCATTCAATATGCCAGCCCGGGCGTCCCTTGCCCCACGGCGAATCCCAGCTGGGTTCATCGGGTTTGGCAGCTTTCCATAACACAAAATCCAAGGGATCCCGCTTGTTGGTATCGATCTCCACGCGCTCACCGGCACGCAAATCATCGAGTGATTTACCCGAGAGCTTGCCATAGCCGGGGAAACGGCGTACATCGTAAAATACATCGCCGTTGTTTGCTACGTAGGCGAGCCCTTTGCTCAGTAATGATTCGATCATTGTGACCATACTCTCGATGCATTCAGTTGCGCGCGGCTCGAAAGAAGGACTGATGATGCCCAATGCCGCAGCGTCTTCTTCCATTGCTTGAATGTAGCGGGCAGTCAGTGCTCCAAACGGCTCATGGTTTTCCAGCGCGCGGCGAATAATCTTGTCGTCGATGTCAGTGATATTGCGGACATAAGTCACCTCGTAGTCAAGAGTCTGTAGCCAGCGTACTACGCTGTCAAATACGACCAATACACGAGCGTGTCCAAGATGGCAGTGATCATAAACAGTCATGCCACACACATACATTTTGACTTTCCCGGGTGTAAGAGGGATAAATTCGCGTCTGGAGCGGGTGAGCGTATCGTAAATTTTGAGCATCGGAGGCGTATGCAAGAGAGATAGTTGTGAGAAGTGCTTATTTTATTGATAAAATCAGGGACTTTTCTTTATAACCGTCCGCCCGGCAGAACCAGGGGCAAAACCGTGTGAGTATAGCATAATGATAATCTTCTCCTTTGAGCGGCATACTGCTCGTTCAATAAAAATAGTTACCTCCACTACGCTTTTCTTTACCTTATGCCTGACGATGTTGGCAACATCCGTTTTTGCAGCTAATCCTAAGGTTGAAATTAAAACCAATCTTGGCGCGATACAGATAGAGCTTTATGCCGATCAGGCGCCAAAGACTGTCAAGAATTTTCTGAACTATGTTAATGATGATTACTATACCGGCACGATTTTTCATCGGGTTATTGCCAAGTTCATGATTCAAGGGGGTGGATTCGATCAGAATTACGTACAGAAGCCTACCCGGCAGCCTGTCGAAAATGAAGCTGCCAACGGGCTTAAAAATACACTTGGTACGATTGCGATGGCGCGCACCAATGAACCACACTCTGCCTCGTCACAGTTTTTTATTAATGTCGCAAACAATAATTTTCTTGACTACACCGCTCCTACCATGCAGGGGTATGGTTACGCAGTCTTTGGTAAAGTTACAGCCGGCATGGATGTTGTTAATGCTATTGCCGGGACGCCAACCGGAGCAAATGGGCCTTTTAACAGAGATGTACCACAAAACATGATCGTTATTGAAAGTGTCAAATTGCTCCCGGCTTCTGCCAATTCCGAAAATCCGTAAACTCAGGACAAAATTAAAATGGTTAAAATACATACAAATTACGGCGCCATTACTTTGGAACTTGACAGCGATAAAACGCCTGTCACTGTCGAAAATTTCCTGCGTTATGTTGATAGCGGACATTACGACAACACTTTGTTTCATCGTGTTATCGATGGTTTTATGATTCAAGGTGGTGGTTATGCACCGGGAATGAAAGAAAAATCAACTTTGGCACCTATTCAGAATGAAGCTGCTTTGGGTTCTGGTAACGAGACCTATACAATTGCCATGGCTCGCACTTCCGATGTGCATTCTGCCACTGCACAGTTTTTCATTAACGTTGCCAATAACGGTTTTTTGAATCACACTGGCATGACGCCACAAGGTTTTGGTTACTGTGTATTTGGCCGGGTTGTGGAAGGCAAGGAAGTGGTGGATGCAATCAAGAAAGTGAAAACAGGTCGTTCTGCCGGACACCAGGATGTACCGCTGGAAGATGTCATCATTGAAAAAGCTGAGCGGGCTTGAGCTAAAATTCTGATAAATAATTTGTCTGGCACCAAAAATAATTTGGCCTGTGTTTTACAAATGGAAATTCAGTAGAAATGATGGAGATCAATAAAATTCTGGAAACAGCTCAAAATCGGGCGCAAGAGTTGGGTGTTTGCTACAGGGGAGCACTGTTGCCATCAGAGGCGCATAAGGTGCTGCAATCCATGCCGGAAGCCAGAGTTGTGGATGTGCGCTGTCGAGCTGAACTGGACTGGGTTGGGCGTATTCCCGGGGCAATTGAAGTCGAGTTGCTGACTTACCCGGGAATGCAGCCCAATCCTGATTTTCTGGAACAGCTTACTGGTCAGGTTGCAGATGATGCCATCCTGCTGTTCATCTGCCGCAGTGGTGGCCGGTCTGACCAGGCAGCAACCCTTCTGAGCCAGAATGGTTTTACGGAGTGTTATAACATTCTGGAAGGTTTTGAAGGCGATAAGGATGAAAGTGGTCACCGCGGGCGACAATCCGGCTGGAAAGCCGTTGGATTGCCGTGGATTCAGGGCTAAAGAGGGCTTTAATATTAACCTGCAGACCAGTTAATCAGGCCAAAATGGGCTGTAAGCAATACAATCAGGCCAAAACCAATGCGGTACCAGGCAAACAGGGTGAAATCATGATGGCTGACATAGCGTATAAACCCGCGTATCGCAATTAACGCGCTAATGAAAGCTGCGATTGATCCCACCACAAACATTCCCAGATCATCGCTATGTAAAAATTCCCGGTGTTTGTAGACATCATAGAAGGTTGCAGCAAACATGATTGGGATTGCCAGAAAGAAAGAAAATTCTGCAGCAGCTTTACGTGATAATCCGGACAATAATCCACCGATAATCGTTGCGCCGGAACGGGAGGTGCCAGGGATCAGTGCCAGACACTGTGCGCAGCCAATTTTCAGCGCATGCTTCCAGTTCATATCATCTACATTTTCAACCTCAATTCTGTGTTCCCGACGCTCGGCCCAGAGTATCAGCACGCCGCCAGTCACCAATGCAATAGCAACCGGCAGCGGGTGGAATAAGTAATACTTTATCGTTTTGATGAATAGCAAGCCCAGTATTGCGGCTGGCAAGAAAGCAACGCACAGATTCAGTACGAAACGATTTGCCCGTCGGGTGCCCCACCCCCTGGCCACATTTATTAGCCGTGCACGATATTCCCAACAAACGGAGAGAATCGCCCCCAGCTGTATTGCTACCGTAAAAACCTGAGCTTTATCGTCATTAAAATCCAGTAAATCGCCCGCCAGTATTAGGTGTCCGGTAGATGAGATTGGCAAAAACTCGGTCAGTCCTTCAACAATACCAAGCAGAAATGCTTTGATGAGAATCAGCCAGTCCATAGCGGCCTAATGTGAATTGTTTAAGCAAATGAAATCACCAGGAAAGATCATAGTTTTCTATAAATCTCACCGCCTTTTTCAATGAATTCATCCGCTTTTTTGGCCATGCCTTCCTGTAACGCCTCATTTTCAGAAATACCCTGTTGTGCAGCATAATCACGCACATCCTGGGTAATTTTCATTGAGCAGAAATTGGGCCCGCACATTGAGCAGAAGTGGGCAAGCTTGGCACCTTCCTGCGGCAGGGTTTCGTCATGAAATTGCCTGGCCTTATCTGGATCCAGGCTTAAATTGAATTGATCGTTCCAGCGGAACTCAAAACGCGCCTTGGACAGTGCATTGTCACGAATCTGTGCGCCTGGGTGTCCTTTAGCCAGATCAGCAGCATGTGCGGCGATTTTATAGGTAATGATCCCGTCCTTGACGTCATCCTTGTCCGGTAGACCAAGATGTTCTTTGGGCGTGACGTAGCACAGCATGGCAGTTCCATACCAGCCGATCATGGCTGCGCCGATTGCCGAGGTGATGTGATCATAACCAGGTGCGATATCGGTGGTGAGTGGCCCCAATGTATAGAAAGGTGCTTCATGACAATGTTCGAGTTGCAGATCCATGTTTTCCCGGATCAGGTGCATGGGCACATGCCCCGGTCCTTCAATCATGGTTTGTATATCGTGTTTCCACGCAATTTTTGTCAGTTCACCCAGCGTTTTTAATTCTGCGAATTGTGCCTCATCATTGGCATCATAAATTGAGCCAGGACGTAAGCCGTCTCCTAGGGAAAAGCTGACGTCATAGGCCTTCATGATTTCGCAGATATCTTCGAAATGTGTATACAGGAAACTTTCCTTGTGATGTGCCAGGCACCATTTGGCCATGATGGAACCGCCACGAGAGACGATACCGGTCATGCGTTTGGCTGTCATTGGAACGAAAGGCAAACGTACCCCGGCGTGAATGGTGAAGTAATCCACGCCTTGTTCTGCCTGTTCAATCAACGTATCGCGGAAAATTTCCCAGGTTAGTTCTTCGGCCTTGCCATCCACTTTTTCCAGTGCCTGATAAATTGGTACAGTACCAATTGGAACTGGACTGTTGCGAATAATCCATTCGCGTGTTTCGTGGATATTTTTTCCAGTGGAGAGATCCATGACCGTATCACCGCCCCAGCGAATCGCCCAGGTCATTTTTTCCACCTCGTCCTGAATGCTGGAACCCAGTGCGGAATTACCAATATTGGCATTGATTTTGACCAGAAAATTACGGCCGATAATCATGGGTTCTGCTTCCGGATGATTGATGTTGGCTGGAATAATGGCACGCCCGCGTGCTACTTCATCACGAACAAATTCTGGGGTGATCCATTCCTGAATCGCAGCACCAAAACTTTGTCCGGGGTGTTGTCGAGTTAGTAACTCGCTTTTCGCCAGATCGGTGACACGCTCTCTGCGCTGATTCTCCCGAATTGCGATGAATTCCATTTCCGGTGTAATAATGCCGCGCCTAGCGTAATGCATTTGAGTAACATTGCTGCCCCCTTTGGCGCGACGAACCGGGCGTGTGAGATTAAAACGCATTGCTGTCAAAGCGGGATCTTGCAACCGTTTTAAACTGTAACTTGAGGATAATCCCGAGAGAACTTCTGTATCTTCGCGCTCTTCAATCCATTTTTCACGCAAAGGGAGCAGACCGTGGCGGATATCTATATTGGTGTCAGGATCCGAGTAGGGGCCCGAAGTATCGTAGACGCAGATGGGCGGGTTTTTTTCGATTCCCTGGCTGGTGTTGGTATCAGACTGGCTGATTTCCCGCATCGGTACCCGGATATCTGCGCGGGAGCCTTGAATATAAATCTTGCGTGAATTGGGGAGAGATTGTATTGCAGCTGTATCTACCCGTGCATTGTCACTGGTGAATTTTTCCAGTCTGGAAACAGGTATTTTCATGCTATGCTCCTTAAGAAAGCCGCAAGGAGCAGGGAAATTACTCCCAGCTTCCCTCCGGCGGCGTTATCCGCATCAGGTATTAAGGGACTGTCTCACCGACATTCCAGTTTTCTGCGAATGCGGACCCCTAGCCAAAGCTGCCAAGCTAAAGTAAATATGGAATAATTGCAAGCCCGATTCTTTCGTTGATAACAGAATTAGATCTATGATGAACCTCGAACAAAGTCGTTTCAATATGGTGGAACAACAAGTCCGGACCTGGAATGTTCTGAATCAGGATATTCTTGACTTGTTATATCAGATAAAGCGTGAAGAATTTGTACCTGCAGCTTATCGTTTTATGGCATTCACGGATATGGAAATTCCGCTGGAGCATGATGCGGTAATGCTAACGCCCAAAATGGAGGCACGTATTCTGCAGGAATTGAACATCAATAAAACTGATAAGATCCTTGAGGTTGGTACCGGAACGGGGTATATGACTGCGCTGTTGGCTAAACTTGGTGCACATGTTTATAGTGTGGAAATCGTACCGGAACTGCATGCCATGGCGCGTATTAATCTGCAGGCACATGATATCACCAACATAACACTGGAGCAGGGTGATGCTGCACGCGGCTGGCCTGATCACGGTCCGTATGACGTAATTGTCCTGACAGCTTCCACACCAGTGCTGCCCGAGGCATTTCAGCAAAGTCTGGCACCGGGAGGCCGGTTGTTCGCCATAGTTGGTGAGGAGCCTGTTATGGAGGCAATGTTGGTAACCTGTACCACACCAGGTAACTATAGTTCGACCCGCTTGTTTGAAACCTGTACTGCGCCATTCAGAAATGCATTGCAGCGCGAGCAATTTCATTTTTGAAGCCCTGTGTCCGCTAACCGCTTCATAAAAGCCAATGTACTGATAACTTCAGTGGCAATCATCAAACCACGAAAATACGAAGATAATGAAATCAGCCGGCTAATGATGAAAAGCTTACGAGGTTTAGCGTGTCTATTATGCTTGAGCATGTTTGTTTGTGTTCAGTTAGAAGCTGCCGATCTGATGCAGATTTACCGTGAAGCGCTGGAAGAGGATGCACAATACGGCGCGGCGCGCGCCGCCTATGTGGCTGCACAAGAACGGATGCCTCAGGGAAGGGCAGGGTTGTTGCCCGATATTCGCCTGACTGGAGTTGGCCAAAATCAATATATTGAAACAAGTGGTTTGCCAAGCCGAGAGATCAAAAATCGGGGAATTACCGCGACTCTGACTCAACCGCTCATTCGTTTTGAGAATTTTATTATTTATCAGCAATCTAAAAATGAGGTGGCGCAGGCAGATGCGCAATTCATTATCGCAGCGCAGGATTTGATCTTGCGGGTTGCACAAACCTATTTTGATATACTCAAGGCAAAAATTGACCTTGAGGTAGTCGAGTCGCAGAAAAAAGCGATTCATGAACAGCTAGAACAGGCTAGACGAAATTTTGAAGTTGGTGTTTCGACCATAGTCGATACACACGAAGCCGAAGCGCGTTACGATTTAACCTTGTCACAGGAAATCGCTGCCAGAAACAAACTGGAAATCAGTCAGCATGCATTAGAAGTTCTAATCAATCGACTCCCGAATGATCTGCAGGATGCAAGCCTGGACAAGATTATCGCCGATCCACTTTCTTTGCCTCACGATGGTATGGATGAGTGGGTCGGGCTAGCGGAAGAAAAGAATTTCCAGCTGAAAGTACAGCGTATTGCTTACGAGATTTCCGAGCAAGACATTGACCGTGCCAAAGCTGGTCACTATCCAACTCTTGATCTGGTTGCACAATATAGTGATCAGCATGGTGTCGGCGGTGCTTTCACCGGGCGAGGGCTGGATATCGTCAATAAATCTGTTGGATTACAATTGACGGTTCCTATTTTCCAGGGATTGTCAGTGCAATCTCGTGTTAGAGAAGCTTTAGCTAACCGGGACAAGGCTCGTAAAGATATGGAAAATGTGCAGCGCACGATCGCATTGCAGGTTCGCCAGAATTATCTCAATGTAACTAATGGTATTGCTCAGATCAAAGCGCTGAAGCAGGCATTAACATCCAGCCGCAGCCAGCTTGATTCAACCACGTTGGGTCAGGAGGTAGGTGTACGGATGGAAATAGATGTACTCAATGCGCAGCAGCAATATTTTTCGGCGCGCAGAGATCTTGCTCAGGCCTATTATGATTATCTGATGGCCCGGCTCCAGCTTAAAGCTGAAGTGGGTGATCTGGATGAAGATGATTTGCTGGAAATTAATGCATTACTTTGATTCTTCTTGTTTATTTTTAGTAAAAAAGCCGAAAAATTAGTGTAATCAAGGTAGTAGAAGAATTATTTTTCTGGATGTTCGCTTGATCGTTTAGAGGATATTTTTGTGCGTTGTGGTTGCTGATGGCAAGCCATGCGGTAAGCGCGTAATGCTTTTTGTGCGTGGCTCAGAACGGTATCCTGTGGATAATTGATAATTTCGCGTGGCTCGACATCATCACTGATTCCGGCAGGAAAGCCGGATAGTAATTCCAGGCCATCATACATATGATCGATAGTGTAAATGTGGAACATACCTTTGGATACCGCATTAATTACACTATCATCCAGTATCAGGTGACGGCAATTGCGATCCGGGATCAGCACTCCTTGAGTACCATCAAGACCGGCAGTTTCACAAACCCTGAAAAATCCTTCTATTTTTTCATTAATGCCTCCTACCGGGAGCATTTCACCAAATTGATTGATCGCACCAGTGACTGCGATACCTTGTTTGAACGGTAATCCCGACAAGGCTGAAAGTAGTGCATACAATTCCGCGCATGAAGCAGAATCGCCTTCTACGCCATAGTATTCCTGTTCAAACACGATAGATGCATTGAGTGCGAGCGGTGCATTATGGTGAAACAAAGCAGATAGAAAATTTTGTAGGATGAATACGCCTTTATCGTGGATCGGCCCGGACATGCCGACTTCACGTTCAATATTGAGCAGACCGTCTTCTCCAGCGAAGGTGTGCGCAGTAATGCGTGTAGGAATACCGAAACTGTGATCACCCATCTCGATCAAGCTCAAACCATTGATCTGCCCGACTTTTTCACCATGTACGGTGATGACTATATCTCCGTCAGCAATAGCTTCTTGTGCACATTGGTCCGGGTAATTATGTCGCAGTGTCCGAGCCTGGCGGGCAGTTGTAACATCTCGCTCCTCAACAATAGTATTTCCGCGCGCTTTGCATTGCAGGGCGCTTTCCACAACCAGCATTTCTGTATAACTGAAGTTTGCACTTAATCGCTTCTGGTCTTCTGTGGTTCTGTGGCAGGTTTTTAGCACACAAGCAACCGCTCCGCGTGAGAAATGTGGCAGAGAGGATTGTTTACAGAGATGGGATATAAAAATAGACAGAGCCCGGTAGGCTTGTATACTGGCCAGGAATGAGACTGCAAAATCAACTTTTACCCGGAATCGCCGCGCTAGTTCGGGATTTTCTTCCTGAATTGTGTAATATTGCTCACGCGAGCCAATCAGGATGATTCTGACATCAATCTTGACAGATTCAGGTTCAATGGGTATGACCGGTGTTGCGGCATTAGCAGTCCAGGATTCTTCAATCTGCAATATGTGGTTACGCAGAAAGCGACAAATTTTTTCCCACAAGAAAGTATCAACCAATAAATCATCCAAATGTAACATCAGGAAGCCACCATGCGCCTTCAACAAACTGCCTGCGCGGATACGCGTAAAATCTGTCACCAGCATACCTTCAATGGATTGGTACCCGATACTGCCAATCATCGATTTAAAAGATGGATTGTCATCGACCACAACCGGTGCGCTGATTGAATCTCGGTTGTCTACTACGATATTTACCCGGTAGCGCTCAAACAACTCCTTTAGATCTTCCGGGCTCTTTTCTTCATCTAAATCAGCTGGCTGGAATATATCCAGGTTTTCAAGAATATCGTGTTTGATCCCGTTCAAGTGGTGTTCAAGCCTGGCATAATCTTTAAAGGATCGGTCCAGTTCGCCCGGTACGGCATCCAATACCTGATTTAGCAGAGGTTCAATCCAATTCCGACATAATGTGGAGAGCTCCTTATCCCGGTTTTGGCCAAGCATACGAATTTTTTGGAGATAAGATGCAATTTCATGGCGTAGTGCTTGTTCGTCCTGATCGAGAGCAGCTCTCCGGTCTCTCGGTAGCGTCAAGATTTCTTCTTCGGTCAGTGGTTTTCCGGATTCATTTAAAAGCGTAAAAACCAGGCGTCCAGATTCACGCCGAATTGCAAATTTTAATGATTCCGCATATATATTGAGTTTTTCAAAATTATTGCTTTCTTCCAGCTTGAAGCGGTTTTCAATGTGCTCCGCTTCTGCCTTGAAATCATCTCTATTCAGCTGTTCCGGTATTTCCTGCAATAAATCGCTCATGGATTGTGCAAGTTGTTGCCGTAGCCAGCTACCTTTGCCTGCTGGTAAGCGTAATGTCAGAGGTCGTTCCGGCACATCGAAGTTGTAGACGTAGCATAAATCAGATGGTACAGGCTTCCCTGCTGCAACTTCTGTCATCGCCTGTCGCAGCAGGGAAGATCTGCCACTGCCCGTTTCGCCCAATACAAAAAGGTTGTAGTCCGGGTGTTCCATTTCGAGGCCAAAATAAGTTGCCCGCTTGGCACGTTCCTGACCAATCCAGTCATGTGGTTGATCAATCAAAGCAGATGTATCTGAGAACTCCAGAGAACCGGGATCAATCGTTAAACTGAGCGCATACGGCTCTAATCTGGTTATTGGCATATGGGCTATTGTAGGACTAGGGGGATTTGAAGATTACCGGATATTCTCAGTATTGTTCGATACTGGAAGCTGGTAAAGATACGTGCTTCAGGCAGGGCGAATGAATAGTATTTTGAGATCCTGAGTGGGCAGAGTACCTGGGTACTAATCTTGTCCAAATGAGTTTGATTACTCGATCATCTGTTATCGCATGTGTCCTAAAGGTCATGATGGAAAATCACTTGGCGATTGTTCATAAATCAAGTGGAATTAGGTGGTGATGCCAAATTTTATTAGAGAAATAACAGAAAATACGAGCAAAAATTTAGTTTTTCGCCGGAGCAGTAAATTTCTCCTGTTACAAAATGGAGAAATTTACTTTTTAGCAACAGCTACCAGTCACCTATACAGCGGGATTATTTGCATAATATTGATGCGCAGCAGATGATGCTGCACCTTTATTGACTTTCGTGCCCAAATCGGCCAATACATGCTCTAATGCATCCAGGCAGAATATGACGTTTTCCAGTTTGCTTGAATTACCCATCAAGCCGATGCGCCAGATTTTTCCGGCAAAATCACCTAAACCAGCACCAATTTCTAGATTGTAATCGGCCAGGAGTCTGCGGCGTACTTCTTTTTCATCTACGCCCGTCGGGACATGCACAGAGTTCAACTGTGGCAGACGATATGCTTCATCCACGACATATCCGATACCCAGTGTTTTCAATCCAGCTTTTAATGCTTCGTGATTACGACGATGCCGGGTCCAGGAATGCTCAAGCCCTTCTTCATACAATATAACCAGTGATTCATGCAAGCCATATAGAGAGTTGGTTGGTGCGGTGTGATGATAGGTACGGGAAGATCCCCAGTAACCGAGTAACAAACTGATATCCATAAACCAGCTGTGTACTTTTTCAGTACGATTCCTGACCAGATCTACTACTCTTTCTGAAAAACTGACGGGAGACAATCCCGGTGGACAGGATAAACATTTCTGGCTGCCGGAATAAATGGCATCAATATCCCATCCATCCATATAAACAGGTGTCCCGCCTAATGACGTGACAGTGTCCATAATTGTTAGGCAATCGTACTTTCTTGCTATTTGGCCGATGGTCTTGGCATCCGACTGAACACCTGTAGAAGTTTCGGCATGTACAAACGCCACAATTTTAGCATCCGGATTCTTTTTCAGTATATCTTCCACTTTTTGAGGATCAACCGGATCGCCCCATTTATCCTCCACTACCAATGGAATTCCGCCACAGCGTTCGACATTCTCGATCATCCGTCCGCCAAAGACACCATTTCTGCAAACAACAACTTTGTCTCCAGGCACAATCATGTTAACAAAACACATTTCCATTCCGACCGAACCCGGTCCGGAAACTGGAAAAGTCAATAAATTGGTCGTTTGAAATACATATCGCAGCAAGCCTTTCAATTCTTCCATCATTTCGATGAAAACCGGATCAAGGTGACCCAGTGTCGGGCGAGCCATAGCGGATAAAACGCGCGCGTGTGTATCGGATGGTCCCGGACCAAGCAAGGTACGCTGAGGCGGATAGAAAGTGGTTATTTTTTTTTCTGGACGAAAGCTATCAATGGTCATCGATATTCCTAATATGAGTGAATGAAAATGTTGTTCTCTAGAATCCGGTTTCTATCAGTAACCAGAATCTTCAGGGAAGTATCAGATAGCCTACTGGTAGTGAAAACCAATAGGCTATTTACTTTGACTTCAGATTAAGTCAAATGGTACTTCCTTGGGATTCATCTTAAGGATTCAAGCAAAGATTCTATCAAGTGATCGTAAAATTTACTATGCGCTTGTCTGCGGAAAACAAAGCCAAATCTATCTATAAAATAGCAGCCTTAAAGGAGGATACTTTCAAATTTTATTGAAGCTCTTCCGCTATGTGTATCCAAATAATCAATGCTTGATTGAAGAAGCTCTTGTAACTCTATCTTTAGGTGTGGATGCAATAACTTGACCAGGGATAGCTGACGGTATCGCATCAGGCTTATATTCCAGAGCAATTTCTAGTACCTGGTCAATCCATTTTACTGGCTTGATATCCAGTTTGTTTTTAATGTTTCCAGGAATCTCACTCAAATCCTTGACATTATCTTCCGGGATCAACACTGTGCTTATTCCACCACGATGAGCAGCCAGGAGTTTCTCCTTGAGCCCACCGATTGGAAGAATTTCGCCTCTTAGTGTAATTTCCCCGGTCATCGCAACGGATGCTCGCACCGGAACTCCGGTCAATGCAGAAACCATAGCCAGACAAATACCAATACCTGCACTCGGCCCATCTTTAGGCGTGGCCCCTTCAGGCAAGTGAATATGAATATCGTTCTTCAGATAAAAATCATCTGATATTCCCAGAACGATTGAGCGGCTTCGAACAACAGACAGGGCTGCCTGAATGGATTCCTGCATGACTTCACCCAGTTTACCGGTCGTAATCGTCTTCCCTTTGCCTAGTAGCACTACTGCCTCAATTCTCAGCAACTCACCGCCTACCTCCGTCCAAGCCAGTCCCGTAACCTGTCCAACCTGATTTTTTTCGTCAGCCATGCCATAAGCGTAACGGCGCACTCCAAGATATTTATCGAGGTTGCGGGAGTTGATAATAATCTTTTCCTTATTTTTTTTAACCAGCAAAATTTTGACGACTTTCCTGCAAATCTTGGAGATTTCTCTTTCCATTGAACGCACTCCCGCTTCTCGGGTGTAGTAGCGGACAATGTCACGTAATGCAGATTCAGAAACAGACAACTCCCCCTCGCTTAAACCATGATCCTTCATTTGCTTGGGTAGAAGATATCGTTTTGCAATATTTAGTTTCTCATCTTCGGTATAGCCTGAAAGTCGAATAACTTCCATTCGATCAAGGAGTGCGGGAGGAATGTTCAGTGTGTTTGCGGTAGCAACGAACATGACATCCGATAAGTCGTATTCAACTTCGATGTAGTGATCAACAAATGTATTGTTTTGCTCCGGATCAAGTACTTCCAGCAAGGCAGAAGAAGGGTCGCCACGAAAATCCATTCCCATTTTGTCAACTTCATCTAACAGAAACAGTGGGTTTTTGACACCGATTTTTGTCATACTTTGCAAAATCTTTCCGGGCATCGAACCGATGTAAGTTCGACGATGCCCACGGATCTCAGCTTCGTCTCGCATGCCTCCGAGAGACATACGAACAAATTTACGGTTTGTCGCGCGAGCTATAGATCGACCTAGCGAAGTTTTACCTACCCCAGGCGGGCCGACAAGGCAAAGAATGGGAGCCTTGGATTTGGCAACCCGCTGTTGTACTGCAAGGTATTCAACTATCCTTTCCTTTACTTTCTCCAAACCATAATGATCTTCATTCAGGATGGATTCGGCAATCTTTAATTCTTTGCTGATTTTGGTTTTCTGCTTCCAGGGCAATGCAACTAGCGTGTCAATATAATTTCGTACAACAGTTGCTTCGGCTGACATAGGAGACATCAGGCGCAGTTTTTTCAGCTCAGACTCTGCCTTGGCTAATGCTTCTTTAGGCAAGGAAGCTGCCTTTATTTTTCTTTCGATTTCTTCAAGGTCAGTGCCATCTTCGCCTTCGCCCAGTTCTTTCTGAATAGCTTTAACCTGTTCATTCAGGTAATAGTCCCGCTGGCTTTTTTCCATCTGGCGCTTGACTCTACCGCGAATGCGCTTTTCTACCTGGAGGATATCCAGTTCGGCTTCCAGAAGGCCAAGTAAACGTTCTAAACGTGGCTGAACTTCAAAAATTTCCAGAATTTCCTGTTTTTGCTCCAGTCTCAAAGGAAGATAAGCAGCGATCGTATCAGCTAATCGTCCGACCTCGTCAATTCCTGTCAGGGAAGCAAGAATTTCTGATGGGATTTTTTTGTTTAATTTGATATATTGGTCAAATTGGGAAAGAAGAGCGCGTCGTAATGCTTCAATTTCTGACGTATCGATCTCATCAATCGTGACTGGTATAGCCTTTCCAGAAAAACAGGTTTCGGAATCATTAAAAGATTCAATTTCTGCCCGATAACTTCCTTCTACCAATACCTTGACTGTTCCATCGGGGAGTTTCAGCATTTGCAAAATGCTTGAAACACAGCAAACTTTATAAAGGTCTTGGGGAGAAGGGTCATCTTTAGAGGCTGATTTCTGAGCAACTAGCAGAATATTTTTTCCAGCTTCTGTCGCAGCTTCTAAAGCCTTGATAGACTTTGGACGTCCCACAAATAATGGAATAACCATGTGTGGAAAGACCACCACATCACGCAGTGGGAGCAGTGGTAAATCAAGCTCGTTTGGTTCTTGGGTGTCGAGAATATCTGATGTCATGTCATTTACATCCTGCAGAAAACATGGATAGGATAAGATATGGTGACACCTGTGAAAAACAGGTACCCGCAGTGTGCTAAAAACAAACTCTTAAAAGAATTTGTACTATTTCGAGCTTCTGGCCAGCTTGGGCTTTTCAGCATAAATTATGATAGGTTGAAGATCATCATTTGTAGAGCTGCTTTCGATCACCACTTTTGAGACGTTTTTGATTGAAGGCAGATCATACATAATATCCAGCAGTGTTTCCTCAAGAATGGAACGTAATCCACGTGCTCCAGTTTTCCGTGCAAGCGCTTTTCTGGCAATTGTTACAAGAGCCTGTTCGCGGAATTCCAATTCAACTCCCCCTTCCATGCTGAATAGCTTGCTGTATTGTTTAACCAGTGCATTTTTGGGTTCAATCAAAATTTGGATCAGTGCTGCCTCGTTCAATTCACGCAACGTTGCCACGACCGGTAAACGCCCGATAAACTCCGGAATCAAGCCATATTTAATTAGATCTTCTGGTTCAATGTCACCCAATATCTTGTTTAATTCCTTGCGATCGTTCTGGTTGATGACATCCGCACCAAAGCCTATGCCACTTTTTTCAGATCGTGCACGTATGATTTTATCGATACCATCAAATGCCCCACCGCAAATGAACAGAATATTTGTGGTATCAACCTGAATAAATTCCTGATTGGGATGTTTGCGCCCGCCCTGAGGAGGTACCAAGGCTGCTGTACCCTCAATCAGTTTGAGTAGTGCCTGTTGTACACCTTCTCCTGAAACATCCCGAGTGATGGAAGGGTTGTCTGATTTACGCGAAATTTTATCTATCTCGTCGATGTATACGATTCCGCGCTGGGCCTTTTCAACATCGTGGTTGCTTGCTTGCAGCAACTTCTGAATAATGTTTTCTACATCCTCTCCGACATATCCTGCTTCTGTCAGCGTCGTTGCATCAGCAATAACAAACGGTACATCTAGCAATCTTGCCAGTGTCTGTGCCAGTAAGGTCTTGCCAGATCCGGTAGGGCCAATCAGCAATATGTTGCTCTTGGCAAGTTCAATGTCATCGCTACCAGCATTAACTTTTGATAGATTTCTTAATCGCTTATAGTGGTTGTAAACCGCAACAGACAGTATTTTTTTTGCAGATTCCTGTCCAATGACATATTGATCCAGTGTTTCACAAATTTCATGTGGGGTCGGCAAACTTGTTTTAGATAGTTTGGCCGTTTCATCAACCTGTATTTCTTCGCGAATAATGTCATTACAAAGGTCGATACACTCATCGCAAATGAATACAGATGGCCCGGCAATTAACTTCCTGACCTCTCGCTGACTCTTTCCGCAAAAAGAACAATACAAAAGTTTTTCGTCATTTGTTTTTTCAGACATTACTCCACCCCACAATCATCAAACGAATATTGCTCTTGTTCAACAGGAGCAATTTGATTTTACTCCTGTTTTACTTTCCTGCTCGTTAATACTGCATCCACTAAACTATACTTTACGGCAGCTTCTGCGCCAAGAAAATTGTCACGATCAGTATCTTTTTCAATAGTTCTAGTCGTTTGACTGGTATGTTTAGCCAAAATTTCATTTAAACGACCTTTCAGTGCCAAAATTTCCTTAGCGTGTATTTCTATGTCGGATGCTTGTCCCTGAAATCCGCCCAGTGGCTGATGGATCATAACGCGTGAATTGGGTAGGCAATAACGCTTGCCTTTGGCGCCCGCAGTAAGCAGCAAGGCACCCATGCTGGCAGCTTGTCCTATGCAAAGTGTGCTGACATCCGGTTTAATGAATTGCATGGTGTCATACACAGCTAGTCCTGCCGTGACAAGCCCGCCGGGCGAATTGATATATAAGGAAATATCTTTCTCTGAATTTTCGGATTCTAGAAATAAGAGCTGCGCAATTACCAAGTTGGCAGATGTTTCTGTAACCGGGCCCACTAAAAAAATGATTCTTTCTCTGAGCAGCCTTGAATAAATATCGTAGGCGCGCTCTCCGCGACCACTGGACTCGATTACCATGGGAATCAAACCCAGTCCTGTAGTATTCAATTCGTTTTTCTCCCAATCAAGTATTGGTTGCATGTGAATATCCCATTAGTTCATCGAAAGTGACATTCTGATCAACGATATTGGCTCTGTCCAGTATCCATGATACGGCGTTATCCTCCAGAACAAGCGGTTCTATTTCCTTGATTCGTTCAGGTGAAGCGAAGTGCCATTTGACGACCTGTTCAGGATTTTCGTAACTTTGAGCATGTTCTTCAATAAAACTTTTGATTTGCTCAGGCTTTACACCTAATCCGTGTGTTTCGATCAACCTGGATAAAATGAGTCCCAGCCTGACGCGCCGCTCAGCTCTTTCCAGAAAGGTATCTCTTTGCAAATTGGAGGCTTTAGGAAAACCACGTGCTGTCCGGGTATCTTGTACTTCTTCTATTAGCCGATCTATTTCCTGTTGAACCAAAATTTTGGGGATATCTACTGAAATCTTATCCAGTAGGGATTGCATGACTTGTTCTTTGAGTTTTACCCGGATACGCTGGGTTGTTTCACGCTGAAGATTAGCCTTGATTTCTGATTGCATTTTTTCAACATTACCATCTTCAATCCCTAGCGACTTGGCAAATTCACCATCCACGTCCGGTAGCTTAGGAGCTTCAACCTTATTGAGTGTAATTGTAAAAGTTACTTTCTTTCCGGCAACTTCTTTTCCTGAATAGTCTTCAGGAAAAGTCATATCAAACGTTTTCTCCTGTCCTGTACTCATGCCCAGGATAGATGCCTCGAAATCTTCCAGAAGATGCCCGTTTCCAAGAATGACACTGTAATTATCTGCCTGGCCACCAGCAAAGTTCTTTCCGTCCAGGGATCCCCGGTAATTGATATTAACCCGGTCACCCGTTTGTGCCGGACGATCTACCGACTCATAGTTTGTTCGCTGTTTACGCAGAACTTCCAGTGTTTTCTGGATTTCCACGTCGCCAATCTGTAAAACAGGTTTGTTGATTGTAATCGAATTTAAATCACCCAGTTCGATATTAGGATAGATTTCAAATGTTGCGCGGAATTCATAGTTTGAATTATCTGTTCCGGGATTTCTGGATTCAAAGTTTGGAACACCTGCAATGCGATAGTTTTCTCGATTAATACTTTCGCTAAACTGTTGTTGCAACAACTCTCCCAGCACTTCGTGCTCAATCTGATGGCCGTATTGCTGTGCAACTATTTTCATAGGAACTTTGCCCGGACGGAATCCCTGTATCTTGATTTTTGGAGCCAGGCGCTTCAGGCGCTGACCCACTTCGGCTTCGACTTTTTCCCGTGAAACAGAGAGTTCAATATTGCGCTCCAGTGGATTGGAGGCTTCCTCTTGTGTCTGCATCTATTTTCCTGAGCTGATACGTAACATTGATTAAACAAGTGGTATGATCGTGCTAGGTTGGCCAAGCCTGAATATTCCGTGGTGCGAAAGGGGGGACTCGAACCCCCACACCTCATCGGCGCCAGAACCTAAATCTGGTGCGTCTACCAATTCCGCCACTTTCGCGCGCCGGGCTATTCAAAAATTAGCGGGATTCAGAATTCCCAAAAACAAGATGATTTTTGCTCACACAGTTGTGCCGCAGCTTGTTTTTCAGCGAATCACACCACACCCCTTTATAGCCAATTATACTCGCTTCTAACAACCGGGGCAGATTTCCTGTCCGTTGTGCGGTTAATCTTTTTGGCAATTGAACGTTTTGCCAGTTACTCCAGTACTATTTGGTCCCATCAGGAAGAGATAAGTCCCCATCAGATCTGCCGGTTTGGGTAATAAACGGTTATTGCTGCCCGGATGAGTTTTGGTACGTTGTGGCGTGTCTGTAGCTCCAGGAATCAGTGCGTTAATGCGTAAATTTGGATAAATCTCCCACTCCTCAGACTGAATTTTGACCAATGCTTCCACCCCTGCTTTCGCTACTGCAAAAGCACCCCAGTAGGCTGTGGGTACTTGGCCGTGGGTGTCTCCCGTCATGATTACACTGGCATCCTGGGCGGTCTTGAGCAACGGAAAACAGGCGCGAGTCAGCATTGCAGGGATGAGAAGATTGATCTGCATGGTGGTTTGCCAGTGCTCAAGTGTATGGAATTCAAGTGGCATTGGGCCGGTGGTCCAGGCGACATTGTGCAAAATACCATCCAGCCGACCAATTTGGGAGGCTATTGCCCCAGCTAGTTCCACAATGCCAGTTTCAGTAGCCTGTTCGAAATCAAATGGCAGAATGATTGCTGATGCTCTGCCGAGCGTCTCGATTTCATCATAAACCTGCTCAAGCTTCTCGGTTTTACGGCCATGTAAAATAATCGTGGCGCCATATTTTGCGAAAGTGAGTGCTGCAGTGCGCCCAATACCTTGTCCTGCACCTGTAACCAGGATAACCCGGTCTGCAAGCAAATTCCGGTCATCCGGATAAGTTTTTAAAGTATCCAATATATTTATCTCAGCACGACCGATAGAAGTTAAAAACCACAACGTCCGGTTTTTTGCATACCGATCCGTTGTGGTTCATTATTGTTAACAGATAGACCGATTGGAGTCGGTTACATGTCCATACCGCCCATGCCACCCATACCGCCCATGCCGGCACCTGCCCCAGGCGAATCTTCTTTTGGAAGCTCTGCAACCATTGCGTCCGTCGTCAGAATCAATCCTGCAACTGATGAGGCGTTTTGCAGAGCCGAGCGGGTTACTTTGGTAGGGTCCAGCACGCCCATAGCAACTAGATCGCCATATTCACCCGTTGCAGCATTGTAACCAAAGTTACCTTTACCTTCCTTAACTTTGTTGACGACTACAGAAGCTTCATCTCCGCAGTTGGTTACGATCTGGCGTAGTGGCTCTTCCAGTGCACGCAAAACAATTTTGATGCCGGAATCCTGATCATGGTTGTCGCCTTTGACCTTGCTCACAGCATCAATTGTACGCAGCAGGGCGACGCCACCACCAGGAACAATACCTTCTTCAACCGCAGCGCGTGTTGCGTGAAAGGCATCTTCAACGCGAGCTTTTTTCTCTTTCATCTCCATTTCCGTGGCAGCGCCAACCTTGATTAGAGCTACACCCCCAGCCAGTTTGGCTACGCGTTCTTGAAGCTTCTCGCGATCATAGTCACTGGTTGCTTCTTCGATTTGTTTGCGAATCTGTGTAACGCGTGCTTCAATGGCTTTGGTATCTCCGGCACCATCAATAATGGTGGTGTTTTCCTTGCCAACTTCAACGCGTTTAGCCTGGCCCAGATCTTCCAGTTTAGCTTTTTCCAGGGATAAACCGACTTCTTCGGCAATCACCGTACCACCCGTCAGGATCGCGATATCTTCCAGCATAGCCTTACGACGATCACCAAAACCAGGTGCCTTGACTGCGCATGTTTTGAGGATGCCGCGAATATTGTTCACGACCAGTGTTGCCAGGGCTTCACCATCAACATCTTCAGCAATGATCAGCAGTGGTTTACCTGCTTTGGCTACTTGTTCGAGTATTGGCAGAAGGTCACGAATATTGGATATTTTTTTGTCGTGCAACAGAATGAAAGGGTTTTCGAGTGCTGCAATCTGTTTCTCAGCGCTGCTGACAAAATAGGGAGAGAGATAACCTCGGTCAAACTGCATGCCTTCCACGACATCCAGCTCATTTTCCAGGCCGGAACCATCTTCAACCGTAATGACGCCTTCCTTGCCGACTTTATCCATTGCTTCAGCAATGATTCTGCCGATTTCGGCATCGGAATTGGCAGAAATGCTGCCAACTTGAGCGATTTCCTTGCTGGTGGAACATGGCTTGGAAAGTTTTTTCAATTCTTCAACAGCGGCGCTAACTGCCTTTTCGATCCCGCGCTTCAGATCCATTGGATTCATTCCGGCTGCGACATAACGCATACCTTCCTTGACGATGGCTTGTGCTAAAACAGTTGCCGTCGTTGTGCCATCTCCTGCTGTATCCGAGGTTTTGCTGGCGACTTCCTTGACCATTTGTGCGCCCATGTTTTCGAACTTGTCTTTCAGTTCAATCTCTTTCGCAACCGATACGCCATCCTTAGTAATGGTGGGGGCGCCGTATGAACGCTCCAGTACAACATTGCGTCCTTTAGGGCCCAACGTCACTTTAACCGCATCTGCCAGTACATTTACGCCAGTGATTACGGCGCTGCGCGCTGCATCTCCAAATCTTACTTCTTTAGCTGCCATATCTTTACTCCTGATTTCAGTTGGTTATTCAACGATCAATTAACCTTCAATCACACCCATGATGTCTTCTTCACGCATTACGAGGAACTCTTCGCCCTTAATTTTGACAGCCTGGCCGGCATATTTGCCGAAGAGTACCTTGTCTCCGACTTTAACTTCCAATGCGCGGATTTTGCCGTCTTCGCCCGCCTTTCCTTTACCTACAGCGATGATCTCACCCTGATCCGGTTTTTCTGCGGCGGTATCGGGAATTACGATACCGGACGCGGTCTTGCGTTCTTCTTCCAGCCGTTTAACAATTACACGGTCATGCAAAGGGCGAATATTCATAGTCCTTTTCTCCTACAATGGTTAACAAAAACGAAAGATCTGGTCATATTTGAATCTGATTCAATGAGTTTCATCAACAATCGCTGAGTCTCGTAACAACCTATTATTAGCACTCAACGACGTTGAGTGCTAATAATAGAGGCTATTATAAGGAATTTCAAGACAGTGAATGATAAAAAAGTAACTTTGCACACCCATCAGAGTGTCTGGCATCCCTGCACCCAGATGAAGCATCACGAAGCATTTCCCCCGATATTAATCACCAGGGGAGAGGGTGTGTGGCTGTATGGTGCAGATGGTAAGCGCTATCTGGATACAATCAGTTCATGGTGGGTCAATTTATTTGGGCACTGCAATCCTCGTATCAATGCTGCCATCATTGACCAACTTAGCAAGCTGGAACACGCGATGCTGGCTGGATTGATTCATGAGCCAGTAGTAGAGCTGTCAGAACGATTGAGTGCCATAACGCCAGGAAACCTGAGTCATTGTTTCTATGCCAGCGATGGTTCGTCAGCCAATGAGATTGCGCTGAAAATGAGTTTTCACTACTGGCAGCAATGTGGTTTCCCCGATAAAACCCAATTCGTTAATCTGCAGAATGGTTATCATGGAGAAACCCTGGGGGCGTTATCGGTCACCGATGTCCCGCTTTTTAGACAAATTTATGCACCGCTGTTACGCCCTGCGCATCCGGTACCTACCCCTGATTGGCGTGTTGCTGAAACTGGAACAACCCCGGAAACTCATGCGCTGAAGGCTGCCGCTGAATTGGAGAGTTATCTCGCACAACATCATGCCAGTACAGCGGCTCTGATTCTGGAGCCTCTTATCCAGGGAGCGGGCGGAATGGGAATGTACCACCCGGTTTATCTGCAACGGGCACGGGAAATATGCGATACCTACCGGGTTCATTTAATCGCAGATGAGATTGCGGTTGGATTTGGTCGAACAGGCACTCTGTTTGCATGTGAACAAGCTGGAATCACGCCGGATTTTATGTGCCTTGCCAAAGGGTTAAGTGGGGGCTATTTGCCGCTTTCAGTGGTCATGACTAATGATGCAGTCTATCGTGCGTTTTACCGTGATGAAATTAACCAGGCTTTTCTCCATTCGCACTCCCATTCCGGCAATATTCTTGCCTGTCGGGCAGCCCTGGCAACGCTCGATATCATTGAGCAGGATAATGTGATCGAAACAAACCGTAAAAAAACTGATTTTCTCAATCAATGTTTACAGCCTGTTCGGGAGCACCCGGATGTCAAGAATTTCCGCAACTGCGGTATGATTTGGGCGTTTGAAGTGGATAACCCCCAACCGGATTTCACACACCGCTTTGCGCAAAAGGGACTGGAACAACAACTTCTGATTCGTCCCATGGGCAACTCGGTCTACATCATGCCGCCGTACATTATTAATGAAGAGGAAATGGAATTGATGGCCCGGGGTATTCTGCACATTCTCAATAGAATATAAATACCCATGCAGATTACCTTTCTGGGCGGTGTTGGAGAAGTCACCGGATCATGTTACCTGGTTGAAACGGATGATGTGCGCTTTCTGGTGGATTGCGGTATGTTCCAGGGCGGGCGGGATGCAAGTCGTAAAAATCATACCGCAATCAATTTTAATCCGGAATCAATGGATTTTGTTTTGCTAACACATGCCCATGTGGATCATTCTGGGTTATTGCCGCGCTTGAGTGTGCTCGGATTCAGAGGGCCTGTCTACATGACCCCGGCCACGGCAGATCTGCTTTCAATCATCCTGAAAGATAGTGCTCATATTCAGGAAAAAGAAGCAGAGTGGCATACAAAAACGGCATTGCGTAATAAACGTTCGCTACGTTATGAAAATGTCCCGCTCTACACTGTTACCCAGGCAGAAGCATTTCTTAAACAAATGCGAGGTGTCAATTATGACGAAACATGTCAGCCGCATCCATTAGTGCAGTGTCGATTTCGTGATGCTGGACACATTATTGGATCAGCCATCATTGAGGTCTGGCTGAAGTCCGGTTCCAGGCAGAGAAAAATTGTTTTCTCGGGTGATCTGGGGCAGCCGGGCCATCCTATCGTGCGCGATCCGACATTTATCAAAGAGGCTGATTATCTGTTGGTTGAATCCACTTATGGCAACCGTTGCCATCGCAGCATGCAAGACACACGCGATGAAATGGTGGAAATCATTTGTCAGACACTGATCCATAAACGCGGCAATATCATCGTACCGGCGTTTACTGTTGGCCGTACTCAGGATTTGTTATTTCTGCTGACGGATCTGCAGCGTCAGGGGCGCCTGGGAGTGATGGATATTTACGTGGATTCACCTATGGCGTTGGCTGCTACGGAAATCACACTCAGACATAGAGAATTATTTGATAAGGAAACTATCGATATCATGAACTGGCACAGCCAGCATAATAAGAATCTGCGGATTCATTTTGTGCAGGAAGTCGAGGATTCAATCAGGCTCAATCACATACAATCCGGCGCAATCGTTATTTCTGCCAGTGGTATGTGCGATGCCGGGCGCATTAAATATCACCTGAAATATAACTTGCCCAGACCTGAATGCAGCATTTTGTTTACCGGCTTTCAGGCTGCGGGTACCTTGGGGCGCAGATTAGTGGATGGTAGTAAAAATGTTCGTGTTTTTGGTGAACAAATTCCTGTGCACGCATCTATTCATACGGTTGGCGGGCTTTCTGCCCATGCTGATCAGGAGAATCTGCTTGATTGGTTAAGAGGATTCAGCCAGCCTCCGCGAAAAACTTTCATCGTGCATGGCGAACCGGGTAGTGCCGAAGCTTTTGCCTGTGCAATCCGGGAACAATTACAGTGGCCGGTGAGTATTCCTCAGCGCATGGATTCAGAACGACTGGGCTGATTCTATTTTCAGCTGAAAGTAGAATCAGCAATTTTCAAACTTCTTCCCGAATCATTATTGCGTTGTATCAACCAGAAAACAGCATTAGCAGCAGTCGATTATTTGGTTTTGCTGTTTGTCAGAACGAATTCAGCCAGACGTTGCGCGGGTTCGCCGGTAATGTTGGGGAAGGCTGTCATTGTCATGCCGCCTTTTTGAACTTTCTCGATAATAGCTTCTTTGGTATTCATCTTGGCGCTCAAGAGCATGACCTTGCCATCTGTTTCAGGTTTGTGACATTTAGTGCAGCTTGCGAAAAAAATATCTTCGCCACTAGCATTTTCTGCCGGGGTATAAGTGTCGGTCTTCGCACATCCTGTCAAGCTGATTACTGCAGAAACCACCAACAATCCAATCGTTCTTTTCATTTTTCTCTCCGTTTAACAAGGGCGGACATTATAGCCGCTATCCATCTTAATTTAATTATTGCTGCAAGCTTATGTGGTGTGCTTGTAAAAATGTTTGATGTTAGTATCTTCAGCCCGGTTAAACAGTTGGAAAACAAACCTCTCTTGCTACGGAATAGATCATGAAAATTGCCACCTGGAATGTCAACTCACTCAAAGTTCGATTACAGCAGGTAATCGACTGGCTGAACGTCAATCAACCAGATGTATTGTGTTTGCAGGAAACCAAGCTTCAGGATGAATTCTTCCCGGTGGATGAACTTGCGCAGGCGGGTTACCAGTCAATCTATGCTGGTCAAAAGACATATAACGGCGTTGCTTTACTGAGTAAAGTAACAGGAGTGGATGTTTGCGCGGCCTTGCCCGATTTTGATGATCCACAGAAAAGGCTGATTGCAGCAACCTATGGAGATTTGCGTATTATTTGTGTGTATGTGCCGAATGGGGAGCGTGTTGATTCAGAAAAATATGCCTATAAACTGAGGTGGTTGTCGATACTCAATTCTTTTTTGCAACAGGAGCGGACACGTTACGGCAAGGTGGCATTACTAGGAGATTTCAATATTGCTCCGGAGGATCGTGATGTTTATGATCCTGAGGCCTGGAAGGGACAAGTGTTGTGCAGCGAGGCTGAGCGGCAAGCCTTTCGCGGATTGTTAGATACAGGATTTGTTGACAGTTTTCACCTGTTCGAGCAGCCTGAAAAAATATATACCTGGTGGGATTATCGTATGATGGCTTTCCGCCGGAACAGAGGGTTGCGTATTGATCATATTTTGCTGAGTCATGAAACGGCAGACAGTTGCGCTACCTGGCAAGTGGACAAGGCACCCAGGAAACTGGAACGGCCGTCAGATCATGCACCGGTTTGGGTGGAGCTGGCGTAAGCAGCAAGAAATCTGAATTTTATGTGTGAAAAGCTTGAGGGCGTGAATGATTATCGGATTACCCAAAGAGACGAAAGAGGATGAATACCGGGTCGGACTTACTCCGGGCAGCGTACATACACTGACTGAGCGAGGGCACCGGGTGCTGGTTGAAACCGGAGCAGGTGCGGGCAGTATTATTTCCGATCAGGATTACCGGGAAGCCGGTGCAGAAATTGTGATGCGCGCCGCAGATGCCTGGGCAGCTGAATTGGTCGTCAAGGTAAAAGAGCCAACCGAAGTGGAATATCAGTATTTGCGAAAGGATTTACTGCTGTTTGCTTATCTACATCTGGCTTCAAATAGAGCCCTAGCAGAAAAACTGCTCGCCAGCGGCGTCAGTGCAATTGCCTATGAAACAGTGCAGACGGCATTCGGCGCATTACCGTTATTGACACCCATGAGCGAGGTAGCGGGGCGCATGGCGGTGCAGATTGGCGCAACCTATCTGTTAAAAACCCAAGGGGGGCGGGGAGTGCTGATGGGTGGGGTGCCAGGCGTTGCCCCAGCCAATGTAGTCATTCTGGGCGCAGGGGTAGTGGGCACCAATGCTGCAGTAGTAGCAACCGGAATGGGGGCGATGGTGACAGTGCTGGATATCAATCATGATCGTTTGAAAGCGCTGGATGACCGTTTTTCCGGACGGCTGCAAACTCGATATTGTGATGCGGTCAATGTGCGTCAGGCAGTTTACGAGGCAGATCTTGTCATCGGTGCCGTATTGATCCCCGGTGGGCGCTCACCTTGGCTAGTAACTCGGGAAATGTTGCCGCAAATGCGTGTGGGTTCAGTGATTGTTGATGTGGCAGTTGATCAGGGAGGGTGTGTGGAAACAACCCGACCGACCACACACAGCCATCCTGTTTTTGAAGTGGATGGTGTGCTGCATTACTGTGTGACGAACATGCCGGGCGCAGTTCCGCGTACCAGCACCTTTGCGTTGAACAACCAGACTGCCAGCTATGTTGCCTGTCTGGCAGATGAAGGGCTGTCAGCCTTGCAGAGCAATCAGGCGTTGATGAATGGCCTTAATATCTATCGTGGACAAGTCATGCATCCGGCAGTAGCTGAGGCTTTCGGTTTGCCGTATACATCACCGCTGGAAATACTGGTTGCTTAAAGATGGTCTGTATAACTTTCATATCGTCCTGCGGTATTGAAAACAGGCTCAAAGTACTCTTTATCGTATGTAAACTGCGTTTTTTCACCTATTTTCATCTTACCTTGACGATCTTGTTGATGCTTTTCAACACCTTGTTAATGCCAGGGCGTAACCGGGATTACAGATATGCTGTTTTGTGGTGATCCTTCAATGACTCGATCGCTATAGCTGAGATAGATCAGCACGTTACGCCTGGCATCATAGAAACGTACCACTTGTAATGTTTTAAACAGCAGCGAGGTACTTTTCTTGAATACTTCGTCTCCATCCGCCTTACCATTTTTTATTTTCTCCGGCAATGCAATTGGCCCTGTCTGACGGCAGGCGATAGAAGCCTCCGATCTATCTTCAGCCACACCTACTGTGCCGCTTATTCCCCCTGTTTTTGCTCGGCTCAGATAACACGTAGCGCCTGCTACATCCGGATCATCAAATGCCTCTACTACTATTTTATCGTTGGCACCCAGCAACTTGAATCGTGTCGATACACTGCCGATATCCTCTGCCAGTAGCGGCAGCGAATATGAACCGATAATAGTTGCCGTCCAGATCAGTATTCCCCGTTTGATCCAGCCTGGCAGGTTGGTCTGGCTGACTCTTTTCTGATGGTGTTTCATGGAAATCCTCCTTTTTTACGATAGCGCTATGACAATCCGGATGACAGAATTGATTATAGCTTTCCGGAGTATCTGCTACAGCCGAAACTTTTTGTACCAGGATACGTTTGTATTGATCACTTTACTATCCACAGTTATCCTCGCTTGACCAGTGCAATTAATGTAATACCGCAGAACCCGGCGCTGGCATAGAACGTGAAGGACGCTCCCATCTGATCCCAAAGCAGACCGGCGACCACACTGGCGATGAGCATGGCAATGCCGCTGATAAGGTTAAAGAATCCATACGCTGTACCGCGTAAATCAACCGGTGCGGCATTAGCAACCATTGTTGCCAACAGCCCCTGCGTCATGCCCATGTGAATTCCCCATAACGCGACACCTACGAGTACTGTCATCCAATGAGCATCGATAGCCAATACCAGATCAGCGACAATCAGAACAAACAGCCCTAGTGCCAGCAATATCTTGTGACTTATGCGATCGGATAACTTGCCAAAAGGGTAGGCCGATGCTGCATAAACCAAGTTCATGGCAACCATTACCAGTGGAACCAGTGCAAGTGGGATGCCACCTTGTTGAGCGCGAAGCACCAGAAATGCTTCACTGAACCGTGCCAGTGTGAATACGGCACCGATACCGACAACCCACCAGTACGTGGCATGCAAACGCATCAGATTCTCTTTGCAGATTGGATTGATACGTTTGTTACTAACGTTTTGCTTTGGCTCATGAACACCGAAGAATAGCAACGCGACCGCTAACAACCCAGGGATAACAGCAACCCAAAACACTGCCCGGAAGTCGTTTGCCCACAGTAGCATCAGGCCGGTTGCCAATAACGGGCCAAGGAATGCACCGACTGTATCCAGCGATTGTCTGAGGCCAAATGCCGCACCGCGCACCTCTATGGGGGTGATATCCGCTACCAGCGCGTCACGTGGAGCACCCCGGACACCTTTACCCACCCGATCCAACAATCGAGCCGCGAGTACAACACTGGTGACTGGGGCAATGGCAAACAACGGTTTGGTCAGTGCTCCTAGGGCGTAACCGAACAGAGCCAGTGCTTTGCGTTTGCCTAGATAGTCGCTGAGTGCGCCCGAGAATACCTTGACAATGAGTGCCGTGGATTCGGCCAGCCCTTCGATCAAGCCAACCATAAGAGCACTTGCACCCAGAGTGCCGGCCAGGAATAACGGCAGCAGACTGTGAATCATCTCGGAGGAGATGTCCATCAGCATGCTAACGAAGCCCAGTACCCAGACGCCGGAAGGAATCTTGCTGAGAATTGTTTTTTTTGTCATGATGACACTTTGCTTTTACAGTCTTACCTTAGATGTTTAGTCCCACGGTGTGCTGGTGTAACATATAACCAGCTACGGAGGGATGATTTATGGGACAGATATTACACGGAAGCGCCCGCACGACAGCGGCGGTACGTCGAGCGATACAAAATAGTCAAGAGAGTCTGAATGTTCTGGCCAAGCGGCATGGGATTAATCCAAAAACGGTAGCGAAGTGGCGGAAGCGGGAATTCACCCACGATGCACCGATGGGCCCCAAAGAGTCGCACTCGACTGTTTTAAGTCTGGAAGAAGAAGCCGCTGTTGTGGCGTTTCGCAAACATACGCTTCTACCGCTGGATGATTGTCTATATGCCTTGCAACCAAGCATTCCGCATTTAACCCGCTCAAGCCTGCATCGCTGCTTTCAACGGCATGGCATCAGTCGGTTGCCGGAGGTTGATGGTGACAAGCCAAAGAAAAAGTTTAATGCCTATCCAATTGGCTACTTCCATATTGATATTGCCGAAGTTCGTACGAAGGAAGGTAAACTCTATCTTTTTGTAGCCATTGACCGGACATCAAAGTTCGTTTTTGTTCAACTCCAGAACAAAGCCAACCGCAACACGGCAACCGCCTTCTTGAAGGCCGTGATCGAGACTGTTCCCTACAAGATCCATACAATCCTGACTGATAACGGTATCCAGTTTACGTTCCCGGCGCGTTATCGGAATGGGCCAACGGCTCAGTATGTAACGCATATGTTCGATAGGTGTTGTCAGATCAACGGCATCGAGCACCGTCTCACCAAACCCAACCATCCCTGGACCAATGGTCAGGTTGAACGCATGAATCGAACCATCAAGGATGCGACTGTAAAACGGTATTATTACGACTCACACGATCAGCTGAAGGCCCATCTCCATCGCTTTGTGATGGCTTATAACTTCGCCAAAAGACTAAAAGCTCTCAAAGGCCTAACACCCTATGAATACATCTGCAAAATCTGGAAAAATGAGCCAGATCGTTTTATCTTTGACCCATTCCAGCACACCGTGGGACTAAACAGGTTGTCATGTGTGGTTATGGGAAGTAAAGACGGATTGAGCCTTGATCTTGCAACCTATCTGAAATATGCAGGTGTTGTAGTTGAGTGTGTACCGGGATTGCTTGCTGCACGTGAACGAATTAAACAGCTTCCGACGGGTCAATGGTTGTTAGTGGTAGATATGAGGGATGAGGAGTTGCCCATTGAAGAGTTGCGTGCGGTATTTCGCGATCGGCCCAATTCGAGTGTAAATGACAAGCTTCAGTTTGTAATTATTAGACGTGGCCGCCGCCATCGCGGCCGTATGGAAGAGGAGGGTGTAGTGACGCTCGATGGAAATGTACTTTATCGTCGGGTATTTCTCCGTGCGGTAGCGGTTGCAGCCGGCCGGGCAAAGCTAGAGGAAGATCAGGATATTTCTGTAGTAGTTGTCGATAAAGTTGTTCCATTATCCCGGGAAGAGGCGCTACAGCGGGATAATCTGATTCTGGTTGCTGAAGACAATGAGATTAACCAGAAAGTTATTCGCCAGCAGCTTACTTTGCTGGGGTTTGCTGCAGACATTGTCGTCAATGGGCGTGAGGCACTGCAGAAATGGAAAAGTGGAGAGTATGCGCTGATACTGACTGATCTGCATATGCCGGAAATGGATGGGTATCAGTTAACGCAATCGATTCGCGCTGAAAAAACGGGCCGTTATCAGATTCCAATCATCGCTTTGACAGCGAATGCACTGAAGGGTGAAGCGGAAAGGTGTCGTGCACTAGGAATGGATGATTATCTGAGTAAGCCGGTGCAACTAGAACAGCTTAAATCGGTACTGGAGAAATGGTTACAAGGGTCGAAACGGGTGGAGCAACAGGAGGAAAATATTCATCGGCCTTTAGTTGCCGCTGAAAAAATCACAGTGGATATTAATATACTTAAATCGTTGGTCGGAAATGATCAGGTCATTATCAAAGAATTTTTGCAAGATTTTCTCCGTGACGCTCGAAAGATTGCTGAACAGTTGCAAAGTACCGTAGCAGATGGCAAGGCAGATGAGGCGAAATTTGCCGTACATAAGCTTAAATCTTCAGCGCGTTCGATTGGTGCGCTGGCTCTGGGTGAGTGGTGTGCGCAAATGGAGGTGGCTGCAAAAGAAGGTGATGTGGAAAAACTGGCTAGGCTATTGCCTGGCTTTAAACAAGAGCTGGCCGAAGTGGGGAGTTATATTAAGAAGGTATTGGCACAACCCGATGTGTGAGCGCAAAAGGATGAAATATGAAAATTCATGAATACCAGGCTAAAGCAATTCTTAGCCGTTATGCGATTAGTGTGCCGGCCGGTATTGCTTGTTTTAGCGTGGAGGAAGCGATTCTGGCTGCTGAAAAGCTGGGGGGTGATAAATGGGTGGTCAAGGCACAAATTTATGCTGGAGGGCGTGGCAAGGCAGGGGGGGTAAAGCTGGCAAAGTCCATTGTGGAGGTCCGGCAGTTTTCTGAGGCGATGTTGTTTGCTCCGCTGGTCACGCATCAAACCGGCCCACAGGGACAGATTGTTCGCCGGCTCTATATTGAACAGGGGATCGATATCAGTCATGAGTATTACGTGGCACTGGTTGTTGATCGTGCTTCGCAGTGTGTCAGTTTAATTGCGAGTGATGCGGGTGGCATGGATATTGAGGGGGTGGCAACCAGTACACCAGAAAAAATACATAAAACTCAGATTGATCCGCTTGAGGGATTGAATCTTCAAGATGCAGAGAGAGTTGTGCGCCAGATCAATTTGCCTGAATCATGCCGATCAGCGGCGGTGTCTATGCTGGGGGCGCTATATCAGGCATTCGATGAGAACGATATTTCATTACTTGAAATCAATCCGTTGATTGTTACACCAGATAACCGTCTGATTGCTTTGGACGCCAAAATGAATTTCGATGATAACGCCTTGTTTCGTCATCCGGAAATCGTTGCCCTGCGGGATCTGGATGAAGATGATCCGCTTGAGGTTGAAGCAGCGCGGCATGGGCTTTCCTATATTCCGCTTGATGGTGATATTGGCTGTCTAGTCAACGGTGCTGGTTTGGCTATGGCAACCATGGACATTATTAAACTCTATGGTGGCAATCCAGCCAATTTTCTGGATGTGGGAGGCGGAGCGACGGTGGAAAAAGTAACTGAGGCATTCAAGCTGATGCTGAGAAATCCCGATTTGCAGGCAATACTGGTCAATATTTTTGGTGGGATTATGCGCTGCGATGTAATTGCTGATGGGGTGGTGTCAGCGGTGCGCGAGGTGAAGCTAGCTGTTCCATTGATTGTTCGATTGGAGGGAACCAATGTGGATTTGGGGAAAAAGATTCTGGCAGATTCGGGATTAACGATTATTGCTGGCAGCAACATGGCTGATGCTGCCAGAAAGGCGGTGGATGCAGCAGCTCGGCATCGATCTGAAGCTGCAACCAGAGGAGCATAACAGATGGCTATTCTGATTGATCGTCATACGCGTGTCATGACACAGGGTATTACAGGTAAAACCGGGCAGTTTCATACTCGCCAGTGCCGAGAATATGCTTTTGGCAGGGATTGTTTTGTGGCTGGAGTCAATCCTAAAAAGGCAGGAGAGGATTTTGAAGGTATTCCGGTGTTTGCAACAGTGGAAGCAGCAAGGCAGACGACGGGTGCGACTGTATCGGTGATTTATGTGCCGCCTGCTTATGCAGCTGCAGCAATTGATGAGGCGGTGGAGGCCGAACTGGATCTGGTCATCTGCATTACTGAAGGTATTCCTGTTCGAGATATGTTGCGGACACGCGCCCGTATGCGTGGAAAAAAGACACGGTTGATCGGTCCTAATTGTCCGGGAGTTATCACGCCAGGTGAGTTGAAAATTGGCATTATGCCAGGCGCCATTCATCAACAAGGAAGGATTGGGGTGGTTTCAAGATCAGGTACGTTAACTTATGAGGCAGTGGCGCAGCTGAGTGAGCTGGGATTAGGGCAATCTACTTGCATCGGAATTGGTGGTGATCCGATCAATGGTCTTAAACATATTGATATCCTAAAGTTGTTCAATGAGGATGACGGAACTGATGCGGTGTTGATGGTGGGTGAAATTGGTGGTACTGATGAGGAAGAATCTGCTCATTGGGTTAAAGATCATATGAAGAAGCCGGTGGTGGGGTTTGTTGCCGGAATGACAGCGCCTCCCGGCAAACGGATGGGGCATGCAGGTGCAATTATTGCTGGAGGCAAAGGAACAGCACAGGAAAAAATTGAAGTAATGGAGGCATGTGGTATTCATGTTGCCCGCAATCCAGCTGAAATGGGCAAGCTATTGAAAACAGTGATATAGCAAAAAATAAAATATAACGAATAAAAGGGAGTGAAAAATGCTGCGAGTAAATGTTGTTGCGATAGTAATTGCTTTATTGGCAGGCTGTACGATGGCTAAGCGCCCGATGCCTGGCCCCGTTCTCCCGGCTCCGGATCCTGTTGTGCAGCAAAGACCGTCCGGTCCGTTGCCGCTTAGTACGCGCCCAACCTACAATCTTGCTGGCTACCCCAAAGCAGCTCAGGAAGGATATGTGGATGGATGTGAAACCGCAAAACAATCAGCTTATGGGTTTAAGGATAAAAAACGCTACGCGGCCGATATGCAGTACCGGATGGGTTGGGATGACGGGTTATCTATTTGTCGTGGTATACGTTGATCAAAATAAACTGATCCGCTGACTGTTATGAAAAGTTTGCTGAAAATAACGTGGTTATTATGGGGTGCGTTGACTTTTCCGGCTTATGCCGTTGATTTGCCAGATACCGTCAGGCAGGCACTAAAAAAAACAGGCATTCCCGAAGCAGCTGTCGGGATTTATGTCAGGGAAGTCGGTGCTGAGCGGCCGCTAGTGTCAGTCAATGCTGATGTGCCAATGAATCCTGCTTCAGTCATGAAGGTTGTAACAACGTATGCCGGACTGGAAATGCTTGGGTCATCATACACGTGGCGTACTAAGGTGTATGCAAATGGCAATCTGGAAAATGGCAGATTGCAAGGTGACTTGATCATCAAGGGTTATGGCGATCCCAGCCTTAATCTGGAAAATTTCTGGCTGTTGCTCCGTCAGCTTCGCCAGTCCGGGCTAAAAGATATCAGCGGAGATCTGGTACTGGATTACAGCTACTATAGTTTTCCGACGGAAAATCCTGGTGCTTTTGATGGTAAACGCTATAAAACTTACAATGTGGCCCCGGAAGCGCTGCTGGTGAATTACCACACATCAACACTACATCTATTTCCCGAATCGCAGCATGGTGGAGTGCGGGTTACGGCCGATCCGGAAAGCCAATTGCTGAATGTGCAAAACCACCTCAAACTGACTCAGAAAAAATGTAGCACCAGTGGAGTTCGCGTGAATATTCGTGACGATGTTCCGCGACCAGGCCATGTGACAGTAATGCTTGAAGGTGATTACTCGGCTCATTGTGGCCAAACCGCTTACTACCTGAGTTTGCACGAGAGCTCGACGTACATTCATCAGCTGTTTAGTGGGCTATGGAAGCAACTGGATGGTACATTTAATGGCAGCGTACGGCGTGGAGTAACATCAAAAACGCTGAATCCGATCAGTGTCTACCATTCTCCGCCACTGGCCGAAGTCATTCGGGGTATTAACAAATTCAGTAATAACGTAGCAGCAAAACAGTTGTTTTTATCACTGGGTGAAACAGAATCTAACAGCGGCGAATTTGTTTCACCCAATCTTGCGCGATCTGGAATACGACAGTGGCTATTTTCAAAAAATATGGATTTTCCAGAATTGGTGCTGGAAAATGGATCGGGGTTGTCACGCACAGAACGAATCAGTGCGCGGCATTTAAATGACTTGCTGAATGCGGCTTATTTTTCGCCCACGATGCCTGAATTCATGGCCTCCCTGGCAGTGGTCGGGGTGGATGGAACAGCTCGAAAGCGCTTAAAGAAATCCGTTGTTGCTCAAAAGGCGCATATTAAAACAGGCACATTGAAAGATGTATCCGCGATAGCAGGGTATGTGCTGAACCATAAAAAAAAGCGTTATGTAATAGTATTC